>JAHDHM010000212.1 GCA_020631315.1 Acidimicrobiales bacterium | reverse complement strand
TCTCCGACTGGTTCGTCAGGCATCTCGGTGCCGGACGATCGGCACCGTGGCGTTCGGGCCCGCCGTCGGCGGTCCGCACGCGAGCGTACCGAAGGCCCCTCCACGGATCGGTGAGGTGGGACCTCCGGCGATCCGACGACAGCTCAGCGACGCGGCAAGAGCAACAGGTCGACGTGATCGTGACCGGTCGCGCCGAGTCGGTCCGCGAGACCGGTCGGTTCCACCGCTGCGCCGAGCGGATCGGCTGCCTGTCCTTCGTCGAGTGCGCGGAGCTCGTAACCCCGGTCGACGAGCTCGGCGAGCAGATCGGGCCCGGCCACCGAGGACACTCGTCCGAGCAGGTCGGGGGAGTACTCGAGCACGATCGTGGGACGAGCACGGTCGAGCAGTTCTCGGCCTCCGGCGAGTGCGAGACCTTCGGCTCCCTCGATGTCGAGCTTGAGCACGTCGACGTGCTCGAGGCCGGCGGTGAGGGCATCGAGGGTCGTGGCCTCGACGACCTCGCGTGCGGCCAACTGGTCGGCAGTGAGCCCTCGGCCGAGCAGCTCGGACACGGTGCCGGCGACGATGCCGTTCGAACCTGCGGCCGTGTCGATGATCCGAAGACCGGGTTCGGCGTCGAGCGCACCGTGATGGACGGTCACGTGATCGAAGCCGTTCACGGCAGCCGACAGTCGGACGAGCGCGGCGTTCGCGGCGAGGGCCTCGACGGACACCACCCGGCCTTCGGGCCCGACGAGCTCGGCGGCGGCCATGCTGATGATCCCGATGTTGGCGCCGCCGTCGACGAAGGTCGCCCCGGGGTTCACGATCTGTTCGAGGCAGGCCATGACATGCGGCTCGTAGGTACCCGAGGTCCGCAGCACGGCGCCGATCGCGTCGTCGCCGACGGGCACCACGACGCGATGCCCGCGGTGCTCGACGATCTCGTGTCCGGCCGAACCGCTGCCCCCGAGCAGGACGCGATACGTCGAGCTCGACCGGAACTCGTCGCTGTGGGCGAAGTAGGGGAGGAGGTCCGCAGGCGACCAGTCGCCGATTCGTGCGCGGAAGAACTCCAGACCCGCGTCGTCAGGCGTGCGGCCCATGAACAGCCGATACGCCGTCCAGATGTCCTGCTCGGTCAGTCGTGCGTCCTCGGGCGCCTCGGCCGTGTCAGCCGTTGCGTTGCTGTCGGGTGCGACCTCGGCGAGCGACGGCGCCCCTCGGACCGCGCCTCGGATCCGCGCTCGGACCGGCTCCGGCAGCCGCGCGACGAGTGGGGCGAGTCGATCGAGCATCGAGGCAACGTAGCGCCGAAGAGATGGACCGTCCGCGGATCTCGGCCGGCCGACGCGGTCCCCGGAGAAGAGCTCACTGGTACGTTCGGCCCTCGTGACGCGCCGCCGCCTCCGATGGACCAGAACGCTGGGTCAGCGCATCGTGCTCGGTGTCAGCGTGTTGGCAACTGCTGCGCTGGGGCTCGGGTCGGTGTCGCTCTGGTACACGGCCCAGAAGTTGGGCGACGTCGAACAGGTCGACGTGGCCGGGGCGTTGACCGCAGTGACCGCGGTCGACGAGCAGCCCGTGACCGCGGATCAGCTCGAGATCATCACCCCGGAGGTGATGGCCGAGAACGCCACGTCCACCACGGTCAGAACAGAACCGCCGCGGCCTGCCGAGAACTACCTGATCGTCGGCTCGGACAACGCCGAGGAGATCGACCCGGACGATCCGATCATCTCGGGGCGCGAGGACCAGCTGGACAACAACCTCGCCGACACGATCATGGTGTTGCGGCTGGAGCCGGCCACCGGCGCCGCCTACCTGCTGTCGGTACCGCGTGACCTCGAGGTGACGGTCGCCGGATCCGGCGCAGTCCAGAAGGTCAACGCGGCCTTCAACTACGAGGAGCCGTATCCGGATCGGGTCACGCGTCTGATCGACACGGTCGAGGAGAACCTCGACATAGGTCTGCAGCACTACATCGAAGTCGACCTGGCCGCGTTCCAGCGCTTGGTCGACTCGGTCGGCGGCGTCGAGGTGTGTTTCGCCGGTCCTTCACAGGACCCGGCGACCGGGCTCTACATCCCTTCGGGCGGGTGGCACACGCTCAACGGCTCCAGTGCGCTGGCTTTCGTGCGGAGCCGCAAGATGGAGACGATGGACGTCGAGGGTGTCTGGCGGAACGTCTCGGGCCGTGCCGACCTCGACCGCATCGAGCGCCAGCAGGACTTCGTGAGCGAGGCCGTCGACCAGGCCGCAGGGGGCATCTTCTCCAGCCCGTCGCTGCTGCTCGACGTGCTCGACATCGCCGCCGACGAGCTGGTGGTGTCCAACTCGTTCTCGGTGGTCTCGGACGGCCGCAGCCTCGCCGGGTGGTTCCGGGGCATCGAGGACGACGATCTCGTCACCATGAGCCTCGAGGTCGCCGACCTCCCGGTCACCGCAGAACGCAACAACGAGTACCGACTCGAGATGACCTCGGCGGCCGAAGGGCAACTCGACATCTTCCGCGGCATCGGTCCGCTCGATGTCGTGCCCAAGCGGGTGGATGTCGAGGTGATCGGTTCGCCCGACGTCGTCGAGGGTCTGGCCGAGCTGGGCTTCGTGGCCAACGCAGCGAACGGCGACCCCGGCGATGTAGTGCGGATCCGGTACGGGCTCGGCGGACACGACGCGGCGAATCTGGTCGCTGCGTTCCTCGACTCGTCGGTCGAGTTCGTCGTCGACGAGGACCTGTTCGGTCTCGCGGTGGTGGTCGAGACCGGCGCCGATGCGCCGGCAGTTCTCGCCGAACCGCGGGCGCTGACCGAGGCCGCGATCGAGCTCGTCATCCCCACGACCACGACCGAAGCACCGGCGGTGACCACGACCACCCCACCTGTTGCCTCACCGTGGCCGTTCGACTGCTCTGCGCCGCGCGACGACGGCTGAGCCTGCCGGCGGGACCCGGTCACGGTGAACAGCGGATGACGCCACGACCACGATCGGCTTCCTCAACGGCGCGAGACAACTGCCGATGGTCATACTGGACGTGTGACCCGGTGTGGCATGCCGGTCGTCCGGACACTGCAGGTCCGTCGGAGGAGACGAGATGAGCAAGATCGCAGTCATCGGTACCGGCTACGTCGGTCTGACCACCGGCGCGTGCTTCGCGCACATCGGCCACGACGTCGTCTGTGCCGACATCGACGCCGAGAAGGTCGCCCGCCTCGAGAAGGGCGACATCCCGATCCTCGAGCCGGGTCTCGACGAGATCGTCTTCGCCGCGGTGAACGAGGGCAAGCTCAAGTTCGTGGTGGGTGCAGCAGAAGCTGCCAAGGACTGTGAGTTCGCCTACCTGTGTGTGCCGACGCCCCAGGACGACGACGGCTCGGCCGACCTCTCCTACGTCGAGGCCGCGGCTCGCGAGATCGCACCCGTGCTGCCCTCCGAGGCCGTCGTGGTGAACAAGTCGACCGTGCCGGTCGGCTCGACCCATGTCGTCGAGAAGGCGATGCAGCGCCCCGACGTGAAGGTCGTCTCGAACCCCGAGTTCCTCCGTGAGGGTTCCGCCGTCCACGACTTCCTCCACCCCGATCGCGTCGTGATCGGCACCGAGGACCGCGCCACCGCCGTCAAGGTCGCCTCGCTCTTCCTCGGCCTGACGGCTCCGGTGATCGTGACCGACCCGGCCTCGGCCGAGACCATCAAGTACGCCGCCAACTCGTTCCTCGCCACGAAGCTGTCGTTCATCAACGCCATGGCCACCGTGTGCGAGAGCGTCGGTGCCGACATCAACGACGTCGTGCTCGGCATGGGCACCGACCCCCGCATCGGCGAGCAGTTCCTGCGTCCCGGTCCGGGCTGGGGCGGCTCCTGCTTCCCGAAGGACACCCGAGCGATGGTCAACATCGCCGCCAACGCCGGCTACGACTTCGAGCTGCTGAAGGGCGTCATCAACGCCAACGAGCAGCAGTTCGACCTCGTCGCCGACAAGGTCGAAGCCATGGTCGGTGGCGACCTCACCGGCAAGAAGGTCGGTGTCTGGGGCCTGACCTTCAAGGCCAACACCGACGACCTGCGTGAGTCGCCGGCCCTCGAGGTCATCGGTCGCCTGCAGGCCCGTGGCGCCAAGGTCGTGGCCCACGACCCCGCCATCCACCGCGACCTCGGTGACATCAAGGTCGTCGACTCGGCCTACACGGCTGTCCAGGCCGCCGACATGCTCGTCGTGCTCACCGAGTGGGACGAGTACCGCTGGCTGGACCTGCCCAAGGTCGCCGAGCTCATGAATTCGCCGAAGATCTACGACACCCGCAACATCCTCGACGTCGCCGCAGCCCGCCGCAGCGGTATCGAGATCGCTGCGCTGGGTCGGTCATGAGCCGCATCGTCATCACCGGCGGCGCCGGCTTCCTCGGCTCGCACCTCTGCGACGCCCTGCTCGAAGACGATCACGAGGTCATCGCGATCGACAACCTCGTCACCGGTCGGGTCGACAACATCGAGCACCTCTTCGGTCACCCGCGGTTCCAGTTCGTCCGCCAGGACGTCACGAACCATCTGTGGGTCCCGGGCCCGGTCGACATCGTGCTGCACTTCGCCAGCCCGGCCTCGCCGATCGACTACCTCGAGATCCCGATCCAGACCCTGAAGGTGGGCAGCCTCGGCACCCACAACACCCTCGGCCTGGCCAAGGACAAGGGTGCGCGGTTCCTGCTCGCCAGCACCAGCGAGGTGTACGGCGACCCGGAGATCCATCCGCAGCAGGAGGACTACTGGGGCAACGTGAACCCCGTCGGTCTCCGCGGTTGTTACGACGAGGCCAAGCGCTTCGCCGAGGCGATGACGATGGCCTACCACCGCACCCACGGTGTCGACATCCGCATCGTCCGCATCTTCAACACCTACGGCCCGCGCATGCGCCCGAACGACGGTCGCGTGGTGTCCACGTTCCTGCGCCAGGCGATCGAGGGCGAACCCCTCACCGTCTTCGGCGACGGCTCGCAGACCCGCAGCTTCTGCTACGTCGACGATCTCGTCCGGGGCATCCTCGGCGTCCTCTGGGCCGACCACGTCGGCCCGGTCAACGTCGGCAACCCCGGCGAGTTCACCATGCTCGAGCTCGCCGAGTTGGTGCAGGAGGTGACCGAGCGCGAGGTCGAGGTGGTCCACGAGCCGCTCCCGGCCGACGATCCGACCCGCCGCCGTCCGGACATCTCGCTGATCGGCAGCATCGCCGGTTGGGCGCCGACCGTCGATCTTCGAGACGGCTTGAAGTCGACTGCTGCGTGGCTCGAAGGCGAGCTCGGCGACGGCTGACCGCTCGCTCGGGGTCCGGCTCCGAGTGGAGACTGCCTGCACTCATCTGCGACGCCGACTCTGACAACATGCTCGCCGTGGAGCGCCTCCCGGTCACCGTCGTCGCGGAGGCGTTGTGGCATCGCGTGCCCGGCGGCACCGGCGTCGCGACGAAGGAGCTGCTCACCCGGCTCGCTCGCCGCACCGACCTCGAACTCGACGCGGTGGCAGCGCGCCGTTCGGGCGACTCCGTCGCGAACGTTCCGGTCGACGTCCGGTCCGCCAAGTTGCCGCGCGTCGCGCTCTACGAGGCCTGGGCCAGGACCGGCCGCCCCGACGTCACCGGCTCGGACAGTCGGCTGCTGCACTCGCCGATGCTGATGGCACCGACCGCTGCAAGAGTCCCCGTCGTCGTGACGGTGCACGATCTCGCGTGGCAGGACCGGCCCGAGGACTTCCCTCGCCGCCCCCTCGAGCTGTACCGGCGGATGTGGCGCCGTGTCGTGGACGATGCAGCCCACGTGATCTGTTCGTCCGAAGTGACGGCGAGCGGCGTGGTCGCGGCGGGAGTCGATCGAGACCGCATCACCGTCGTGCCGCTCGGGAGTCGTCAGCTGGCCGCCACGGCCACGACGTCACCGAGTGCGGTGGGACTCGACGGTCCCTACGTGCTGTCGGTCGGCACGGCCGAGCCGCGAAAGAACCTCCGGCGTCTCCTGTGGGCGTTCGACCGCAGCGAGCTGTGGCGTGACGGTGTCCGGCTGGCGATCGTCGGCCCGACCGGCTGGCGATTCGAGCTGGCAGGGGCCGTCACGTCCATGTCCGATGATGCCGCCGCGCACGTCATCGCGCTCGGACGAGTCACGGACGACGAGCTCGGGGCGTTGTACCGAGGTGCGGCGGCGTTCGCGTATCCCAGCCTCCTCGAGGGCTTCGGACTCCCGGTGCTCGAAGCCCTCGCTGCCGGCACTCCGGTCGTGACGAGTGCGACCACCTCCACCGCCGAAGTGGCCGGCGACGCCGGTGTGCTCGTGGACCCGACCGATGTCGACGCACTGAGCGACGCGCTGAGAGCCGTCGTGACCGACGACGAGCTGCGGGCGCGCCTCGCCGCAGCTGCACCGGCGCAGGCAGCGAAGTTCTCGTGGAAACGCCACGTCGAGGAGACGGTCGACGTGTACCGCAGGGTCGTGTCGTGATCAGGGTCGGAGTGAACCTGCTGTGGCTTCGCCCGGGCGTCGTCGGTGGCTCCGAGCAGTTCCTCACCCGCGTGCTCGAAGGTGTCGCTCGTCGTGTGGACGCCGGCGTCGAGCTGCGGCTGTACGTGCTGCCCGAGTTCGTCGATGCCCACCCGACGCTTGCTGCGGCGTTCCCGACGGCCGTCGCGCCG
>JAHDHM010000211.1 GCA_020631315.1 Acidimicrobiales bacterium | reverse complement strand
CGCCGGCGCTGGCACCGTCGAGGTGCTCGTCGAGCTCCTCGCCGACCGCCCCCGAACCGACCTCGTAGGAGTAGTCGTCGGCGACGAGACCCGGGAGCGGCTCACCGTCGACGGTGCCGGCGATGTCGATGGTGACGAGGTCGCCGTTGGTGGCGGCACGCTCGACCTCGACCAGCTCGGCGGAACGGCCACGCACGGCGTCGATCTGCTCTTCGATGGCGTCAGCCGACGGCACCGGGTTCGGGATCTCGACCTCGATGTCGGCATAGCCGGAGATCTCGACGGTCGGACGGACCTCGACCTCGGCGACGAACACGACCGGACCGGACTCTTCACCGGACTCGATGTCGATCTCGGGCTGGGCGATCGCGTCCACGTCGTGGTTCTTCAGCGCCGCGGCGTAGTAGTTGCCCATCTCGGCCTGGATGGCCTCGGCACGGGCGTACTCGACGCCGATGCGGGCTTCGAGGACCTTGCGCGGGACCTTGCCGGGACGGAAGCCCGGCATGCGGACCTCGCGGGCGATCTTCTTGAATGCAGCGTCGATGGCGGGCTCGAACGTGGCCTCGTCGACCTCGACGTGCAGCTTGACCTTGTTGTCGTCGAGCTGCTCGATCGACGACGTGACAGTAGGAGTACTCACAGTCGGCCGAGTCTAGTGGCTGTGTTCCCCCGCCCCTTGCGGCGCTGTGGAATCAGCGAGGTGAGCGCCACGAAGTGGCGCGAGGCCGCTGCAACAGATCAGCGAGGTGAGCGCCACGAAGTGGCGCGAGGCCGCTGCGACAAAACAGACTCGGCCCCGCTGGGAGGGGATCTCCCTGGCGAGGCCGAGTCCGGTGTGTGTGGCAATCGCAGTTGATGCAATAGGTCCGTGTTGTTCGGACACTCTTCCTGTCGAACCAGTCGCACAGAAATTGAGCGGTCATTCAGTTTTGAGTGAAGATTCGTCAGATTCGCAACAGATGGAGCAAAACAGACACGACCCCGCCGTGGAGATCGCTCTCCGATGCGGGGTCATGTCCGGTGTGTGTGGCAATCGCAGTTGATGCAAAAGGTCCGTGTTGTGCGGACTTCTCTACCAGTCGTTCGCCACAGGCTCAGCTTGAGCGTTCATTCATCTTTGAGTTCGAGATTCACAGCTGGTGGCGAATGCGAGCCATGCCACCACGAACGGTGATGAACAGTTGTTCAGCACACCGACGGTGTCCCGAAGGTGGCGCGAGGCCGCTGCGAAGACTCAGCGAGGTGAGGGCCACGAAGTGGCGCGAGGCCGCTGCGAAGACTCAGCGAGGTGAGGGCCACGAAGTGGCGCGAGGCCGCTGCGAAGATAACGAGCGGGTGACGAGAATCGAACTCGCATCATCAGCTTGGAAGGCTGAGGTTCTAGCCATTGAACTACACCCGCAGGAGGCGCCCACTGTACCCGGCGCTTCCGGGAGCGCTGCGGCTTTCGGGGCGACTGATCTCGCCGGACGGTGACCGTTCAGGCGTTGGCGGGTGCTGCGACGGGGCGACGCTTCGCGAGGGGGACTCGCATCGTGACGTTGCCGCCGGGACCGGGTTCGATGGCCAGCTCACCGCCGTGTGCGTCGAGGAGGCCCTTGGCGATGGCGAGACCGAGCCCCGCTCCCCCGCGTGCGCGGTCTCGGCTCTCGTCAGCACGGGCGAAGGGCTCCATGGCCCGGGAGACGAACTCCTGTGGGAAGCCGGGGCCGTCGTCGAGCACCTTGACCGACACGTGCTCGCCGTCGTCGGACAGCTCGACTCGCACCTCGCTGGGGGCGTGACGCACGGCGTTGTCGAGCAGGTTGCGGATGACTCGGGCCAGGTCGTGGGCGGTGCCTCGGACTCGACCATCGACGCCGCCGTCGGGCACGTCGAACACGATGTCCACACCGCTCGCGGCCGCTGCAGGCAGCAGGGCCTCGGCCGCCTCGTCGGCGATCTCGAGCACGTCGATCAGGTCGCGGCCGGCTTCGAAGCGGCCGGCGTCGAGCTGGGCGACCATGAACAGGTCTTCGGTCAGACGCCCCAGGTGATCGACGTCGCGCTGGATCGAGGCGAGGTACCGCTGCGGGTCTGGGGCGACGCCGTCGGCGATGGCCTCGGTGGCGGCCTTGATCGCCGCGATCGGAGTGCGCAGGTCGTGGCCGACCGAGGCGATGAGGAGGCGTCGCTCGGCTTCCTCGGCGGTGCGTCGTCGTTCGGACATCTCGAGGCGGGCGACCATGTCGTCGAACGCGCCGGCGACGGCGCCGACCTCGTCACGTCGCTCGACGCCCGAGCGCGAGGTGAGGTCGCCTGAGGCGACCTGTTGCGCTGCGTCGGACAGCTGGTCGAGGTCGTCGATCAGCTTGCTGGTCATCAGCTGGGCGACGATGACGGCGAGCCCGAAGGCGCCGAGCAGCACGGCGAGCATCAGGTTCCGTTCGGAACCCGAGAGCCACATCGCCTCGGCGGCGATGAAGGTGGCGGCCAGTGCGGTGGCGATGGCGGCGACGGAGCCGGACAGTACGAGCCGGCGGACGGAGGTGTTCATGCTTCGAACCTGTAGCCGACGCCCCACACGGTCAGCAGATGTCGTGGTTGATCTGGGTCGGGTTCCAGGTGACGGCGGAGGCGCCGCACGTGGACGGTGACGGTCGACGGGTCCTGCCACTCGGCAGAGGACTTCCAGACCGCCTCCAGCAGCTCCGCCCGGGAGAACGCCCGCCCCGGGTTGCGAGCGAAGTGCACGAGCAGTTCGAACTCGCGGGGTGTGGTCTCGACGGCGTCGCCGTCGACGGTGACCGATCGAGACCGCTCGTCGATGACGATGCGGCCGTGGTCGATCACGTCACCACCGGTCTGCTGACGGGTGCGCCGCAGGATCGACCGCACTCGTGCGGCCAACTCCTTGGGTGAGAACGGCTTGACGACGTAGTCGTCGGCGCCGAGGTCGAGGCCGGCCACTCGATCTGCTTCGCCGACTCGGGCGGTCAGCATGATCACGGGGATCTCGCCGACCTTGCGGATCGAGGAGAGGACCTCGAACCCGTCGATCTCGGGGAGCATCACGTCGAGCACGACGACGTCGGGACGGTCGTTGGCGACGACCTCGAGGGCAGCTCGGCCGTCACCTGCTTCGGTGACCCGGGCGCCGTCGGCCCTCAGGTATTCGGCCACCACGGACCGAACGGTGGGTTCGTCGTCGACGACCAGGACGTGTGCACTCATGACTTCTTCCATTGTCGGACGCCGGAAGGCGCCGCACCAGGAAACACTCCGGCGTTCCGCGAATCTTCCGCGGTCGCCGTCGTGCTCCCGGCACGGCGCCTCGTCTCGTCCGGCCGATGTCGTGTCGTCGACCCGTGCGGCTGAGCCGACGACGGACACGACCGGGCGATCAACCGAACCGGGCGGCGGTGTGCGGGATCACCTGCCGCCCGACCCGGAGGCCTCTGTCAGACCAGACAGCGCGCAGGATCAGCCCATCTCGGCCGAGATGGTCACCCGGACCAGGCCGTCGTTGGTGTCGATGATCCGGACGGTGGTGTCCTCGTCGGCGTCACCGGTGTTCGGGCCGGCCTGGCGTGGGGCCTGGTCGGCGCCGACGCCAGGGGTCTGGTCGGCCTCGGTACCGGCGTCGTAGACGCTGACCCAGTCGGAGATGTCGCCACCGAGGGCCTCGCCGTCGGCGTAGAGGTCGAGGCTGTCGATGCCGAAGAACCAGTCGTTCGACTGCACGAGCATGAACGCCAGGCTCAGGCGGTCGCCTTCGACGGCGTCGAACTCGAGCGTGTAGCTCTGACCCGGGAAGGCGGGACCGGCTTCGGACTCACCGTTGGGCACGGCAGCGGCGATGGCACCGACCGACTCGACGAGGCCACCGGGGCCACCGTCCTCGGCGAGCGCTTCGAGACCGTCGGCCTTGAACTCACCACCCGACTCGAAGATCGGGTTGGTCGGGTCGTGATGGATCACCGCGGCGACCGGAGCGATCGGCGTCGGGACCGCAGCGACGTCCTCGAGTGAGGCGATCAGCTCGGACGGATCGCCGTCCTCGGCGACGGCCTCGAGGCCCTGACCGAAGTCGCCCTCGCCGATGGTGAACAGCGGGTTGGCGTTCTCGTGGACCACGGCGACGCCCGGAGCGATCGGCGTCGGCACCGATGCGTTCTCGCTGACGTTGGTGATGACGAGGTCGAAGTAGCCGGCGGTGGCGGCCGGCGTCACGCTGACCTGCACGTAGTCAGCGGCGTCACGGTCGAGCACCCGGACGGTCGGATCCGGATCGTCGGCACCGGTGTCCGGGCCGGCCTGGCGCGGTGCCTGGTCGGCGCCCTCGCCGGGGGTCTGGTCGATCTCGGTGCCGGCGTCGAGGACGAGCAGCTGACCGGTGATGTCACCCGAGATCGGGTTGCCGTCGGCGTCGTAGAGCTCGATGCCCTCGTCGCCGTTGGCGATGATCCAGTCGTTGGACTGGACGAACATGGTGGCGAAGCTGAGGCGCTCACCGGGCGAGGCGGCGATCACGGCGGAGTAGGAGCCACCGGGCAGCACGGGGCCGGGGGCGTCGGCGCCGTCGGGGGTGTTGAACACGACGGCGCGGCGCACGTCGCCGACCTCGTTCGAGATGTTCTCGACCGTGACGGTGAAGCGCACGGGCTCCATCGACATCTCGTCCATGTCGTCGGACATGTCGTCGTCTTCCGACATGTCGTCCTCGGCCATGTCGTCCTCAGCCATGTCCTCGTCAGCCATCTCGTCCTCGGCCATGTCGTCCTCGACGGCCTCGGCGACCGTGGTGTCGGACGCCTGCGCGGCGCCGTCGTCACTGTCGCCGCACGCAACGGCGACGAGGCTGAGGCCGGCGGCGACCGCGAAGGTGCGCCAGCTGAGCATCTTGAAACGGCTGGTGGTCGACGTCGCGACAAGACCCTCCTGAGGGTCTTCCGCCCGGTCGGACATGGGGTTCGGCATCGGTGTCTCTCCTGTTCGGGCCCGAACCCTGCGTTCGGACTCGGCGTGGAAAGCCGCCCCGGTCGCCGCCGATTTCGATTTCGCTCCTCGTTCCGCGCTTGTTCGCAATGCTGTCGAAACGGTGAACGTGTCCATTCGCCCTCGAGCGAGCTGCCATACTCGCCGGCCCGACGGTGGAAGGCGGATCCGTCGGCTCGACGAACGGTCGCGCCCGCATGCCCCGCCACGAAGAACTTCTCACCGCCACGTTCGAGCTCACGCATGAGCTCGGCAGGACACCGTCGGTCCGCCAGATCGCGCGCCGAACCGGCAGCAGCGTGGGGGCCATCGGCCGACACTTCGGTGGCCGCGACGGGCTGCTGCAGGCAGCCGAAGCGTTGGCGCTCGAGCGACTCGACGCGACGCTGCGACACGGCAGCGATCCACTCGCAGACCTGGCCACGTTCATGGACGATCGTCCGTGTCACGCGGCGATCGTCTTCGACCTCAGCAGGTGTCACGAACACTGGCCGGACGACATCGTCGGTCGCCTCATGCCGGACGCCAGCTGCCGGGCCTGGAGCGACGTGGTGGCCACGGTCGCATTCCTCCGACAATTCGAACCCGGGTCCGGGTTTCCTGCGATCGAGGTGGCCGATCTCGCATTGCTCGTCGACGTCCATCGAGATGCCGAAGGTCGAGCTCACGGCGAAGACGATCCAGAGAGAGCGATGACCGGACCCGAGCTGCACTCATTGATGCGCAAGGCGCTCAGCCGGCGAGCCGATGACGACGATGACCTCGCCGCCTACACGGCGGCGACCGATCTCCTCGCCGCAGGTCGACGCGTGAGCGCTCGCTCGCTCGCTCGCCAGCTGGGACGAGGGATGAGCAGCCTCTATCGGTTCCGGACGATGTCGGAACTCCGCAGCGAGCTGACGCTCAGCTTTCGGGACGTGCTCCTACCGTCCGGCTGCGATCTCGACGAGGCGTTCCGTCTCCAACGTCGGTTCGTGTCGGGGGCGGTCGATCATCCGCGCATCATGGAGTACGTGACCGATCGAAAGTCACCGCAGCCGAGCGCGGTCGAGGAGCGCCTCGAACGACTGATCGCCGAGATGCGAACCGCCGGGCGGTTGCGGCGACCGGCCCTCTCCGACGAGCTGCACCGAGCGATCATCGCGGGCCCGATCGTCGGCCGCTTCGGTGCCCGCGATCACGACCCAGACAGCTGGATCGGCCTCGCCGCACATCTCGGCGCACTTCGTCCGGTGTTGCTCACCGACGCCTGCTGAGCATCGCTTCGGGACTACGCCGCATCGGCCGGCCGTCTACTGGTCGGCGCCGCTCAGGTGCTGCACCAAGTCGGCCCCGCGTCGTGACAGCTCCACCAACACCGTCGGGCCCTTGTCGTCCGCCTGGATCCGGGTCATGGTGACCAGGTCGGCGGCCAGCAGGCCCGAGACGGCGACCTCACACTCGCCACCGTCGAGCTGCATGACGAGACTGCCGTGACGATCGAGCTCGCACATCACGCGTACAGCTGACAGCACACCGTGCCTCGGCAGGTTCAGCGCATCAGTGGACATGTCCGAAAACTACGCCTGCGCTGCGGCCGCTTCTCGGAACGGTGTTCCCACTGCGCTGAGCTGGCCAGTCGGTCTGTTCGTCTGTCGGGACGGGGAGATTTGAACTCCCGACCCCCTGCTCCCAAAGCAGGTGCGCT
>JAHDHM010000210.1:1438-6724 GCA_020631315.1 Acidimicrobiales bacterium | reverse complement strand
GCTCGCCGCCCAGCTCGACGAGGGCATCGACGCCCGCGTCGTGGTGTCGTCGTGTCTCGAACGTGGCCTGGTGCTCAACGCCGTCACGCCGACGGCGATCCGCTTCGCTCCGCCGTTCACCATGACGTCCGACGAGATCGACGAAGGCCTGGGCATCCTCGCCGGCGCCATCGCCGACGCTCGGTCCTGACAGGAGTTCGACGATGCGTCACTTCCTCGAGATCGACGATCTCACCCCCGCCGAACTCGCCGAGGTGCTCGAACTGTCGGCCACCGACACACCGCCGCAGGTGCTCGCCGGCAAGGGAGCCGGCCTGGTGTTCGAGAAGCCGTCCGCCCGGACTCGCAACTCGATGGAGATGGCGGTCGTGCAGCTCGGCGGCCATCCGATCTACATCCGCGACGAAGAGGTCGGGATCGACAAGCGGGAGACGGCCGAGGACATCATCCGAGTGCTCGCCGGTTACCACGAGGTGGTCGCGGCTCGAGTGTTCGACCACGGTGTGCTCGACCGGATGGCCGCCTGCGACGCCGTGCCCGTGGTGAACCTGCTGTCCGACGAAGCACACCCCATGCAGGCGCTCGCCGACCTGCTCACACTCCGCCAGGAGTTCGGTGACCTCGAGGGCCTCGTCGTCACCTACGTCGGCGACGCCAACAACGTGTGGCGTTCGCTGGCGCTCGGCTGTGCCTTGGTCGGCGCCGTGAGCCGGATCGCCTGCCCACCGGACTACTCGCCGAGCGAGGAGGATCTCGACCGAGTGCGTTCGCTCGGCGGTGTCGTCGAGGTGTTCGACCGACCGGCCGAGGCCGTCGCCGGCGCCGACGCGGTCTACACCGACGTGTGGACCTCCATGGGTCAGGAGGAGGAGTCCGCAGCACGCCTCCGGGCGTTCGAGGGCTTCACCGTGACCGAGTCGATGATGAGCGGCATGGCCGAACGCGGCATCTTCATGCACTGCCTTCCTGCCCACCGTGGCGAGGAGTGCGACGACGGTGCGATGGAATCGGCCCGCTCGCGCGTCTTCCCCCAGGCAGAGAACCGCATGCACGCCGCCCGCGGCCTGCTCGCCTGGCTGCTCACCAACCAGTGACAGCGCGGTACCCATGAAAGCCCAGTGCCGATGAAAGCCCAGCGTCAACACGCCATCGAGGGTCTGCTCGCCGACCATCAGGTCACGTCACAGGGACAGCTCGTCGAGCTGCTCTCCGACGCGGGCTTCGACGCCACCCAGGCGACGGTGTCGCGCGACCTGGAGGAGCTCGGTGCGGTGAAGGTCCGTGTGCCAGGGGGCGACTCGATCTACGCCGTCCCCGAGCTGCCCCACCAGCGCAACGTCCCCGAAGACCACCTGCGCCGCGTCTTCTCGGACTGGGTCGTCGACGTCGGCGACCACCAGCCGATGGTGGTCCTGCGCACCCCGCCGGGCTCGGCCCACGTGGTTGCCTCGGCCCTCGATCGCTCGTCTCGCCCCGACGTGCTCGGCACCGTTGCCGGAGATGACACGATTCTGGTCATCGCCGCGGCCGGTGTCGTCGCGGCAGAACTCGCCGCGGACTTCCGCGAACTCGCCGGGCTCTAGCCCGACGCCCAATCCTCCCGATCCACTCCCAAGGTCACATCTCATGCCAAGCCCCAGCGCCGATCAGGTCAACCGCGTCGTCCTCGCCTACTCGGGCGGACTCGACACGTCGGTCATCCTCCAGTGGCTCCGCGAGGAGTACGAGTGCGACGTGGTCACCTTCACCGCCGATCTCGGTCAGGGCGAGGAGCTCGAGCCCGCTCGTGCCAAGGCACTGAAGATGGGCGTGCCCGAGGAGCACATCTACATCGAGGACGTGCGCGAGGAGTTCGTGCGCGACTTCGTCTTCCCGATGTTCCGGGCCAACACCATCTACGAGGGCGAGTACCTGCTCGGCACGTCGATCGCCCGGCCGCTGATCGCCAAGCGCCTCGTCGAGATCGCCGCCGAGACCGGCGCCGACGCCGTCGCCCACGGCGCCACCGGCAAGGGCAACGACCAGGTGCGCTTCGAGCTCAACAGCTACGCCCTGAACCCCGACATCAAGGTGATCGCCCCGTGGCGCGAGTGGGAGCTCGGTGGCCGCGAGACGCTGTTGGCCTGGGCCGCAGAGCGCGACATCCCGATCGACAAGACCCGGGGCAACAAGTCGCCGTTCTCGACCGACGCCAACCTGCTCCACATCTCGTACGAAGGTGGCCCGCTCGAGGACCCGTGGACCGAGCCGCCATCGGAGATGTGGCGCTGGTCGGTGAGCCCGGAGGAGGCCCCGACCGACGGCACCTACGTCGAGCTGACCTACGAGAAGGGCGACATCGTCGCCATCGACGGGGTGCCGATGAGCCCGGCCACGGTGCTCGCCGAGCTGAACCGCATCGGTGGCGCGAACGCCATCGGTCGTCTCGACATCGTCGAGAACCGGTTCGTGGGCATCAAGAGCCGTGGCGCCTACGAGACGCCGGGCGGCACGATCATGCTGAAGGCCCACCGTGCGATCGAGTCGATCACCCTCGACCGTGAGGCCGCGCATCTCAAGGACCACCTGATGCCGCGCTACGCCGAGCTGATCTACAACGGTTTCTGGTTCGCTCCCGAGCGCAACATGCTGCAGGCCGCCATCGATCTCAGTCAGAGCCACGTGAACGGCACGGTTCGACTGAAGCTCTACAAGGGCAACGTGATCGTCGCCGGTCGCAAGAGCGAGGACTCGCTGTTCGACGAGGCCATCGCCACCTTCGAGGAGGACGAGGGCGCGTACGACCAGGCCGACGCCGAGGGCTTCATCAAGCTGAACGCCCTCCGCCTCCGCAACCTCGCCCGCAAGCGCCCGCGCTCATGAGCGACTCCAACACCCTCTGGCACGGGCGGTTCGAGCTGCCGCCGTCGGCCGCGTTGCAGGAGTTGAACGACTCGTTGCCGTTCGACCAGCGCATGTTCCGCGAGGACATCGCTGGTTCGCGTGCCCATGCTCGGATGTTGTGCGATGTGGGCCTGCTCGACGAGGGTGAGCGCGACTCGATCCTGTCGGCGCTGGAGGTGGTCGAGGCCGAGATCGCCGGCGGCACGATGGAGTGGAAGTCGGGCGACGAGGACATCCACACCGCGGTCGAGCGGCGGGTGACCGAGCTGACACCCGCCGGCGCCAAGCTGCACACGGGCCGCAGTCGCAACGACCAGGTCGCCACCGACGTCCGGCTCATCACGCGCAACGAGCTGCGCGGCACCATCGGCCTGCTGCTGAAGTTCCAGCGCACGGTGCTGGCCATGGCCGACGACGCCATCGCCAACGGTTGGTACCTGCCCGGCTACACCCATCTCCAGCGGGCGCAGCCGGTCATGCTCGGCCATCACTTCCTCGCTCACGGCTGGGCGCTGGCACGCGACGTCGATCGTCTCTTCGACGCCTACCGGCGGACCGACGTGTCGGCCCTCGGTGCCGGCGCACTGGCCGGGTCGTCGCTGCCGCTCGACCCCGAGAAGACCGCCGAGTACCTCGGCTTCGGCGCCGTCTTCGACAACAGCCTCGACGCCGTGGCCGATCGTGACTTCGTCGCCGACTCGCTCTACGCCCTGACGATGCTCGGCGTGCACCTGAGCCGCATCGGTGAGGAGCTGATCCTGTGGGCCACCGACGAGTTCGGGTTCGTCGGTCTCGATGATCGCTTCTCCACCGGCTCGTCGATGATGCCGCAGAAGAAGAACCCGGACATCGCCGAGCTGGCGCGCGGCAAGGCCGGTCGTCTGATCGGTCACCTCACGGGTCTGCTCACGACCATGAAGGGCCTGCCGCTCACGTACAACAAGGACATGCAGGAGGACAAAGAGCCGCTGTTCGACGCGTTCGACACGGTCCGTCTGACCCTGCTGGCGCTCGACGGCATGGTGTCGACGCTGAGCATCCGCGGCGACGCGATGGCAGCTGCGGCCGACTCGCCGTACTCGGCCGCGACCGATCTGGCCGAGTGGCTCGTCGCCCGGGGCATGCCGTTCCGTCAGGCGCACGGCGTCGTCGGCGAACTGGTGCGCCGGGCGCTCGAAGGCGAGGCGCCACTCGCTGAACTCGTTGCCGCATCCGACGAGCTCGGCCCCGAGCCGGCACAGATCCTCGAACCGGGTGCGGCTGTCGCGCGCCGGTCCACGCGGGGGAGCGGCGGCGCCGGACCCGTGGCCGAACAGCGCGAGCGGTTCGTCGCCCGCCTCGACAACGACGACGCCCGGCTCTCGGCACTCGGGAGCTGATCGGCGATGGCGTTCGAGTCACGGTTCCGGAACACGCTGCGGGTTCGCTACGGCGAGTGCGACCAGCAGGGTGTCGTGTTCAACGCGAACTACCTCGCCTACGTCGACGACACACTCGAGCAGTGGATGCACGAGGTCCCGGACCTGCGCGAACTCGGCTGGGACATGATGCTCAAGAAGTGCGAGGTCGTCTGGCACGACTCGGCGCACTCCGGCGAGATCCTCGACCTCGACGCCGCCATCACGAAGTGGGGCCGTACGTCGTGGGAGGTCGGCTTCGTCGGCACCGTCGAGGGCCGTCCGATCTTCACCTGCCTGGTGCTCTACGTGAGCGTCACCCACGGCGACCTCGTCCCGATGGAGACCCCGCCGGAGGTCATCGCAGCCTTCGGACCCGCCACCGACCGACCGGAGTGAGCCCGGCTGCCGCTTCGGGTACTGCCGACCTCGGCGAATGCGGGCGTCCGATCACGCCCGACCAGCTGTCGGGTCACGCGCTCGACGTCGCACCGTGGCTCCTGAACAAGGTGATCGCTCACGGCGACGTCGCCGGCCGCATCGTCGAAGTCGAGGCGTACCGAGGGCCTGACGACGAGGCCTCGCACGCATGGCGTGGTCCGACGCCGCGCACCGAGATCATGTTCGGCCCGCCCGGGGTCGCCTACGTCTACTTCAGCTACGGCATGCACTGGTGCACGAACGTGGTCGTCGAGCCCGACGGTGAGCCGGCTGCTGTGCTCATCCGAGCGCTTGCGCCGCTTCATGGCATCGAGGAGATGTGGCGCCGTCGACCTGCGGCGCGACGCGAGCGCGACCTCTGCAGCGGTCCGGCCAAGGCGTCCGCTGCGCTCGGCATCGACGGAACCTGCGACGGTGCGTCACTCGACGGATCCAGCGCAATACGGTTGCTCGACGACGGCACGGCACCACCGAGCGATCCGGTGGCGAGCCCCCGGATCGGGATCAGCCGGGCCGCCGACCTGCCCTGGCGATTCCACATCGCTGGTGATCCGAACGTGAGCCG
>JAHDHM010000210.1:0-1338 GCA_020631315.1 Acidimicrobiales bacterium | reverse complement strand
GGTGATCCGAACGTGAGCCGATGACCCCAAGGTGAGCCGATGAACGACCTCCCCCGACAGCGAGTCGGCCGCTGGGCCGGTTTCGACGATCTGCCGACCTCCGACGAGCTGGCGCTGGCACGTTCCATGGTCGCCGCCTTCGAGCCGGCCGAAGAGCTGCAGTGGCGCCACCGAGAGGACGTGCTCACCTTCATCGACGAGCACGACGACGCACTGCACCGATCATGCCTTCCCGGTCACCTGACCGGATCGGCGTGGGTCACCGACCACCGGGCCGAGCGGGGCCTCGTCCTCCATCACGCCAAGATCCAGCGCTGGGTCCAGCCCGGCGGCCATGCAGACGGTGAGGCCGACCTCGCACGGGTCGCACTGACGGAGGCGACCGAGGAGACCGGCATCGACGGCCTGCAGGTGTGGACGGTGCCGGTCGACGTCGACATCCACTTGTTCGTGAACCGCAAGCCGGGCAGCACCGAACCCGACCACCTGCACCTCGATCTGCGCTTCCTCGTCCGCGCCCCGCAGGGCGCCGTCGCGGTGGGCAACCACGAATCCGAGGCGCTTCGTTGGGTCACCGACGACGACCTCGACGACGCCGACCTCTCGCTCGACGACAGCACGGTGCGACTCGCGAGACGAGGGTTCGCGCTCGCCCGGTCGATGTAGATTCGATCCCGTGGAGCAGCGCATCCAGGTCCTGGTGCTGAGAGCCCTCGAATGGCTCGTCGGTCTCGCGCTCGGCCTGATCGTCGGCTTCTGGGTCGTCTGGTTGCCACCAGGGCTCATGTGGCCGGGCGTTGCCGGCACCATCGCACTCATCGTCGCGGGGAAGATGATCTTCGAAGGGATCTTCCCCGGCTTCGGCTACGGCGTCGCGATCTCGACGACGGTGAGCCTCGGGTACTTCGTCTACTACTTCATGCTCGGCGTCGACTGATGATCCTCACCGCGCTCGCGATCTCGACGATCATCATGATCTTCGGATGGAACGACATGTTCCGGTTCAGCGCCGACCAGTGGTCCGCTGCAGGGCGTCATCGGACGAAGTGGATCCTGCTGGTGCTCGGCTTCGGGCCGCTGGCCGTGCTCCTGTACTGGGGCACCGTCCGCTACGACCTACGCGATCCCGACCGTCACGAGAGCTGACGTCTCACAGGACCGTCAGCGACAACTGGCGACACTGCTCATTCGGTGACGGACGGTTGGCATCGATCGACGACCTCCTGCACGTCCCACGGCCCGAGGAAGACGCCGTGGATCTGCCAGGCGAGCAGGCTGTCGACGGCGACGACATCGCCCACCTGAGGAGTGCTGACCGTACTGAACCCACCACCCGGA
>JAHDHM010000209.1 GCA_020631315.1 Acidimicrobiales bacterium | reverse complement strand
AGTCGATGAGCGGGCCGAGGTCGTCGTCGCCGACCTTCTGGTCGAACACGTCGGCGTAGGCGTCGGGATCGTCGCCTCGATACGAGTAGTCGCCCTCGCTGTCGGCCTTGTAGAGCGCACCGCCGTCGCTGTCGAAGTAGGCGGCCTCCCAGATGTCGTCGGGGTGCTCGATGGCCAACCGCAGTTCCGTCGTTCCGTTGACGGTGAACGACACGGCGATCGCCTGTTGGGTCGCGAGCCCCGCGGCCTCGAGCAGCTCGAGCGCGACGGCCTCGTTGATCGCCGTCTCCGTCGAGTTGGAGCGGATGACGAGGTCGGTGACCCCGTCGTGGTGCTGGCCGTCGATGAACTCGTCGAGCTGGATCAGCCAGGGCAGCGAGGACGGATCCTCGGTGGTGTCGGCGGACAGCCCGAACAGCGACGAGTTGCCCTTCAGTCGAATGCCGGCCTGTTCGTAGGTGGCGCCGTCGATGGTGATGGTCGCCTCGATCCACTCCTTGTCGCCGGTGCTGGCGAATGTCGCGAGCATCTCGGCGTAGTCGCCGTCGTCGAAGGTCACCCCGACGTCGTGAACGACGCTGCTGTCGAACAACGTCGAGCTCGTCGTCCGACCGGCGGCGTCAGCGGAGGTCGTCTCGATCGCTGCAGAAGAGTCGCCTGCCGACGCGATGGTGGCGTCGGAGTCCGAGGCGGCGACGACGGTGGCCGCCGACGAGCTGTCCGTCGACTCGGCCGAACAGGCGGAGGTGAGGAGCAGCAGGGACGCCGCAGCAGCGGCCAGGCGGCGCACGGGGGAGTAGGTCGTGGGATTCATGACGACGATCCAACAGCACCCGTCTGCGATCTCGCCGAGAGCCACCTGTGAGTTCGCCGTGAATCGGTTCCCGAAAGTCTCAGGGAGCCCGCAGCTCGTTCACGGGGAACTGCCAGGTTCGTGTTCTTGGGTGTGAGCACCACCCACCACGACAGGAACACACCATGTCCTCGCTCCCGCTCATCGCCGCCGACCTCGTCGCAGTGTCGATACTGGCCGTCGCCGTCTACTTCCCGCGCTACCGGCGCCGCGACATGCTCGTCGCCATCGTCGGCATCAACGTCGGCGTCATGGCCGTCACCACCGCGCTGGCCAACGCCGAGGTGACCGCCGGTCTCGGCCTCGGCCTGTTCGGCGTCCTGTCGATCATCCGCCTCCGCAGCGATGAGCTGGCCCAGGAGGAGATCGCGTACTACTTCTCGGCGCTCGCACTCGGGCTGCTCGCCGGCTTCCCGCTCGAACCCGACTGGCTCGGCCCGGCACTCATGGCGGTGATCGTGACCGTGCTGTTCGTCGCCGACCACCCGGCCCTCTTCGCCGACAGCCGGCACCAGACCATGACCCTCGACGGGGCCCGGACCGACGAAGCACTGCTTCGCCGCGACCTCGAGCAGCTGCTCGGCGGTCGCATCACCAGGGTGAAGGTGAAGCGTGTCGACATGGTCAACGACACCACCACCGTCGACGTCCGGTACCGGCTGAGCCCAGATGCCGACCTGGCTGCTCAGAGCCCCGTCGGTCCGGCGCACGAGCAGCTCGCGAGCTGGTCATGACCGACGTCGTGACCGCTCCTGAGATGGCACACCATCTGCGTCCCGTCAGCCTCGCCGAGCTCGACGCGGCGGCGTCGCTGCTCGATCGAGTGGAGCGCAAGTACGTGGTCCCGGCCGACGCGGTGACGTCGATGCTCACCGACCATGCCGACCGGCTGCGCGTGCTCGACATCGACGGTCGCCGGTCGTTCGCCTACGAGTCCTGCTACTTCGACACCCCGGAGCTCGACTCGTATCGAGGCGCTGCGCTCGCTCGGCGGCGCCGCTTCAAGGTCCGGACCCGCACGTATGCCGACGCAGGGGTCAGCCTGCTCGAGGTCAAGACCCGCGACGGGCGGGGCCGCACCGTCAAACATCGTCAGCCGATCGATCACGGCGAACGGACCCGCGTCCCGGTTGAACTGCGTTCGTTCGTCGACGCCGCGAGCGGTGTCGACGGCGTCGGCGCCCGGCTGGTCGAGATCCTCGGCTCGCGCTACCACCGGACCACCCTGCTCGACCCCGTCGGCGGCGCACGGGTGACGCTCGACTCCGGGCTGGTCTGTCTGACTCCCGACGGCCGGTACACACACCTCGGCGGCGACCTGGTGCTCGAGACGAAGTCACCGGGGGCGGCGACCGTGATCGACCGCTGGCTGTGGGCCCACCACATCCGGCCCGCGAAGATCAGCAAGTTCGGGTCCGGTCTCGCAGCGCTGCATCCGGAGCTGCCGTCGAACAAGTGGCACCGCACGCTCGGCCGCCACTTCGCCACGACGGACCCCCGGTAGCACCAGCCTCGTGGGCCGCGACGCAGTCGACGAGTGCCGGCGTTCTCAGCTGATTCACAGCCGGTTCACAGGAACGTCGCAGCTCTGGCTGCGATCATCAGCGCCATGACCCACGGGAAGCGACTGCTCGTCGTCGACGACGAAGAACACCTGCGGCAGATGCTGTCGGCCGCACTCGGCTTCCACGGCTTCGACGTCACCGACGTCGACAACGGCAGCGACGCCATCCGGCTGCACGACGAACTGAAGCCGGACCTGATCGTGCTCGACGTGATGATGCCGGGTCTGGACGGGTTCGAGGTCTGTCGCCGTCTGCGAGCCGCCGGCCACAGAACGCCGGTCGTGTTCCTCACGGCTCGCAGCGAAGCCGAGGACACCGTGCGAGGCCTGACGCTCGGCGGCGACGACTTCGTCCGCAAACCCTTCGGTCTCGACGAAGCCGTGCTCCGCCGCACCGGCGAGGAACGCGCCGCCGAGGTGGTGCTCAGGGCCGGCGACCTCGTGCTCGACGACGGCGCCCACCAGGTGCGACGAGGCGGCGACGAGATCCAACTGTCGCCGACCGAGTACAACCTGCTGCGCTACCTGCTGCACAACAAGGGACGTGTCCTGTCGAAGGCCCAGATCCTCGACCACGTCTGGAACTACGACTTCGGCGGCGACGGGGGAGTGGTCGAGACCTACATCGGCTACCTCCGGCGCAAGCTCGACACGGGCGACACCAAGTTCATCCACACCGTGCGCGGCGTCGGGTACACGCTGCGCGAACCGTGAGATCGCTCTCCCTGCGAGCGCGTGTCATCAGCGCGATGATCGCGGTCGCCGCGGTGCTGATCGTGGCGGCGGTCGCGATCACCACAGCGACACGGACCGAGCTGATGGAGCAGGTCGACCAACGCCTCGACGACGGCGCAGCACAGTCGCGGGTGCGTATCTTCGACCGGCCGCCGCCGAGCGGCTCGTTCGAACCACCATCGCGTGGCGAGGCCGCCGTGCCAGAACGACAGAGTGACTTCTACGAGGCCGTGCTCGAGGCCGACGGAACGCTCGTCGTGCTCTTCGAGCCGAACGTCGGCGACGAGCCGGCCGCGGCGCCGATCCTCGACGAGGGGCTCGGTGGGCTGGTCGCCGGAGGGGTCACCGTGGCGACCGTCGACGCGACGGACGGTGGCGAGTACCGGCTACGCGCCGAAGCAGCGCCGTCAGGCGAGCAGGTGTTCGTGATCGGGCTGCACCTCGACGACGTCCACTCCACCATCGATCGTCTCGTGCTGGTCGTCGTGGCGGGGCTCGGAGCGACGCTGTTGGCACTCGGGCTGGTGACCTGGTGGGTGCTGCGACACGGCGTGCGCCCGATCAAGAACGTGACGTCGACGGCGACCGTCATCGCCGGCGGAGATCTGTCGGCTCGAGTCGAGGAGACCTCGTCGGCCACCGAGTCCCGCGAGCTCGCTGCCGCGCTCAACACCATGTTGGGCACGATCGAAGACTCCGTCGCCGAGCGCGATGCCGCGGCTGATCGGCTCCGGCGCTTCGTCGCCGACGCGTCGCACGAGCTCCGGACACCGGTCACCACCATCCGCGGGTACGTCGAGCTGCAGCGCATCGGAGCGTTGAACGACCCCGATGCCTTCGACGACGCGATGCGGCGAACCGGAGCGGAAGCCGACCGCATGGCGCGACTCATCGAGGAACTGCTCGAGCTCGCCGAGTTGGACCGAGGCCGTCCGCTCGAGCGAACCCCGGTCGACCTCGCAGCGCTCGCCGCCGATGCCGTGGCCGACGCCCGCGTCGTGGCCCCCGAGCGGACGATCACGGTCGATGCCGTTGGGCCTGCCGTGGTCGACGGCGACGACGATCGTCTTCGGCAGGTGTTCGCCAACCTCATCGGCAACGCCCTGACCCACACCCCGCCTGAGGCATCGATCGTCGTGCGCGTCGATCCAGGCGAGGGTGCCGTCGAGGTCAGCGTGATCGACGACGGCCCCGGCATGGACGCTGCGACGGCCGAGCGGGTCACCGAGCGCTTCTTCCGTGCCGACGTCTCGCGTTCGCGTCGCAGCGGGGGCAGCGGCCTCGGTCTCTCGATCGTCGACTCCGTGATCGAGGCACACGACGGGAAGCTGCGGGTGCACAGCGGTCCCGGCCGTGGCACGACGACGAGCTTCACCGTGCCACTGCTCGTCGAGCCGCCGGCAGAGTCATCAGCCAAGGTGTCCGCAGCTGCGGACGACGGTGAGGAACCCGAAACCTAGATCGGCAAGATGTGGAGATGCCGACGCCGCTCCCTGCTCCCGGAACCGAGAACCTCAACCCGCCCGATGCCGCCGAGGTCCACCACATCGCCTTCGGGGTCCGTTCGGCCTGCATGGACGGCGACTCCTTGACCGAGCTGCAGTGCACGGTCCTCGACGCACTCACCGAGTCGATGACCGGTGTCGCCATCGACTCGGCCGACTTCGTGCCCATGAGCGCCGTCGAGTTCGCCGAGGGCATGGCCGACAGGAACGAGATCTTCCGCATGCGCCTCGTGCACGTGATGGAGCTGGGGCGCATGATCCTCACCGACCCGTCGCCCGAGGTGTCGGCCAAGGTGCTCGACTTCGCCGCCGAACTCTCAGTGCCGGACGACATGCTCGAGGACATGCGGGGCTACCTCGACACGTCCCGGCAGCTCGTCGCCAACGACATCGACCGCAGCGCCTACATCGGCGACCTCGACCTGTCCGAGTTCTCGCCGCTGCGCACTGCCGACGACAACGTCTATGCGTGGACCAACACCGTCGTCCGCCCCGAGCTGGCAGCGCGTTGGCGGGCGCTCGGCGAGCTCGACGAGGGCACCCTCGGGCGAGGCGTGTTCGACTTCTACCAGGCCCGCGGCTTCCACTTCCCGGGGGAGGAGGGTTCAGCGCCGCCGATCCTCGCTCAGCACGACTGGGTGCACGTGCTCGCCGACTACGGCTCGACCGTCGAGTCCGAGCTCGAGGTCTTCTCGTTCATCTCCCGCGCCAGCCACGACCCGCGCGCCTTCACACTGCTTGCCATGGTCATCAACCTGTTCCAGACCGGTCAGCTCGAGAGCGCGGCGGGCATCTTCCAGGCCGACGGCGGACACCTCGACACCCACGGCATGGCCGACCGGCTCGCCGACGCCTTCCGCCGTGGCGCACTGACGAGCGGGCAGCCCGAGTTCCTCGCCACCGACTGGTGGTCGCTCGCCGACAAGCCGATCGACGAGGTCCGCGAGATGTTCACCGTCGTCCCGAAGGCCGACAAGGCGCTCGCCGCGGGCTCCGTCGGCCCGTGGGAGGCCGGCGGCATCTCGCCGTTCCAGGACCAGGCTGGCCGAGATCTCGCGGCCGCCGAAGGCCGCGAGTACGACAGCTTCGGCGCCTCGGTCCTCTGATCGTGCCGGAGCTGCTGACCAGAGTCGTCGCCGCGGGTCACGCCGTCGAGCTGTCCCGGTGGCAGCACGTTGCCCGGGTGGTGCTCGGCGCAGCGTTGTTCGTCGCCGGCGTCGGGCACCTCACGTTCGGCCGCACCGAGTTCCAGGGCCAGGTACCCGACTGGTTCCCCGGTGACCCGGATCTCGTCGTCCTCGCGTCGGGCGTGGTCGAGATCGTCCTCGGCCTGGCGCTGGTGTTCCTGGTGGGCCACCGCGTGCTCGTCGGCCTCGCTGCTGCGGCGTTCTTCGTCGCCATCTTCCCGGGCAACATCGCCCAGTACGTCGAGGGCAAGGACGCCTTCGGTCTCGACACCGACCGCGAACGCTTCACCCGCCTGTTCTTCCAGCCGGTGCTGGTCGCCGTGGCGCTGTGGGGGACCGGCGCATGGGCGGGCCTGCGATCTGGATGGCGCGATCGCGCGTAGCGCGCGCTACGACCATCAAGATCGGCGAGTGCCTCAGGCGGCGAGGGCTCGTGCCGTCGCCAGCCAGACGTCGGGGTCGAGGCCGAGACCGACGTGGGTCGAGCGCACCTCGAGCATCGTGACGTCGAGCGATGAACGGTCGATGCAGGCCCGCCAGTCCACGGCGCCGTCGGTGCGGGTGAACATGGCGGTGATGGGGACGCGGATCGGGTTCGTGGCGTCGAGCTCTTCCTGGAGCTCGGTGATGCGACGGCACTCGTCGGCTCCGGCCGACGCCGCGCCCACGGTGTGGGTCGGACCGCCGAGCACCGGCGAGCCATAGGTGACGACGCGGTGGACCTCGTCGGGCAGGTTCCGTGCCACCTCACGCGCGAGCAGGCCACCGAGGCTCCACCCGACCAGGTTGATCGGCCGACCGGTGCGCTCGACGATGCCGGGCACGACCTCGATCAGCTGATCTCGGATCTCCTCGACCGCGCCGTCGTTCGTGCCGAGGCCCCACCCGCGGGCGTCGTGGCCG
>JAHDHM010000208.1 GCA_020631315.1 Acidimicrobiales bacterium | reverse complement strand
CCTTGCTGAGCAGGTAGGTCGCCACGAAGTTCGACGCACGAGCCGGGTTCGACGACGCGCCCACGATCGCCACCGTCCTCGAACGATCCAGGATCGCCTTGCGTTCGGTCGCCGACGGCGGCACCCAGCCGCTCACGACGCACGCTCCCGGCCGGTCGCAGCCCGCAGGCCCTGGTCGAGGTCGTACACGATGTCCTCCACGTCTTCGATGCCGACCGACAGGCGCACCGTGTCGGCGCCGACGCCCGATGCCGCCAGCTGCTCATCGGTCAACTGCTGATGCGTCGTCGACCCCGGATGGATGACGAGCGTCTTCGCGTCACCGACGTTGGCCAGATGGCTGATCATCTGCAGGCTCTCGATGAAGCGAGCGCCTCCCTCTCGGCCTCCTTCGACACCGAACGAGAAGATCGAACCGGGACCCTCGGGCAGGTACCGCTGCGCACGTTCGTTCCAGGGACTGTCGGGGAGTCCACCGTAGGCCACCCAGGCCACACGGTCGTCGGAGTCCAGCCACTCGGCGACGGCCTGGGCGTTCGACACGTGCTGACGCATGCGCAACGGCAGCGTCTCCAGCCCCTGCAGCATCAGGAACGCGTTGAACGGCGACAACGATGCACCCACGTCACGGAGCTGCTCGACGCGGACCTTCGTGCAGAACGCGTACTCGCCGAAGTTCTCCGCGAAGCGAAGGCCGTTGTAGCTCGGGACCGGTTCCGTGAAGTGGGGGAACCTGCCGTTGGCCCAGTCGAACCGGCCGGACTCGACGATGACGCCACCGATGGACGTGCCGTGACCGCCGATGAACTTCGTCGCCGAATGGATGACGATGTCGGCCCCGTGCTCGATCGGACGGCACAGGTAGGGGCTGGCGAACGTGGCGTCGATGACCAGCGGGATGCCGTGTGCGTGCGCCACTTCGGCCATGCCGGCGATGTCGGCGATGGCGCCGCTCGGGTTGGCGATCACCTCGGTGTAGAGCAGCTTCGTGCGGTCGGTGATGGCCGAGGCGTAGTCGGCTGGGTCATGCGATGGCACGAACGTCGTCTCGATGCCGAGGCGGCGCAGCGTGACGTCGAACTGGGTGACCGTGCCGCCGTAGAGCGATGCCGCGGCGACGACGTGGTCGCCGCTGTCGCACAGCGCCGTGACCGTGAGGAACTCGGCGGCCTGACCCGATGACGTGGCGACAGCGCCGATGCCACCCTCGAGGGACGCGACCCGCTCCTCGAACGCCGCGACCGTCGGGTTCGAGATCCGGCTGTAGATCGTCCCGTACTTCTGCAGGGCGAAGAGGTCCGCGGCGTCCTGGGTGTCCTCGAACACGAAGCTCGTCGACTGGTAGATCGGCATCGCCCGAGCACCCGTCGTCGGATCGGGTGGCGTACCTGCGTGCAACGAGCGTGTGGCGAAGCCCCACTCGTGATCGGTCATGACGACTCCCCTCGACGGTTCAACGGATTGGAACCCGCCCCGTCAGCTCTTCAATCCGCTGCCTCAGTCGCTGCGACGACCTAGTCGACCGCGGCCGCGGCTGCGCTCATCGCGGCGAGGCCGTGGTCGATCTCGTCGGCGCTGACGTTGAGCATCGGCGTGATGCGGATGACGTTGCCGTACAGACCACCCTTGCCGACCAGCAAACCCTCGGCCTTGCACGCCTCGTGGAACGCCACGGTGCGAGCCGGCGATGGTTCGGTCGAGCCCGGCTCGACGATCTCGAGCGCCTGCATCAGACCCTTGCCACGGACCTCACCGATCCAGTCGTAGCGATCGCCGAGCACGTCGAGACCGGCCCGGAAGCGGCCGCCCATCTCGAGCGCGTTGCCCTGCAGGTCGTGCTCGAGGACGTGCTTGATCGTGGCGTTGCCTGCGGCCGCGCTCAGCGGGTTGCCGCCGAACGTCGAGAAGTTGAGCACCTCGATCGTGTCGAAGATCTCGGCGCGGGCGACGATGCCGGCGAGCGTGATGCCGTTCCCGACACCCTTGGCGAACGTGAGCATGTCGGGCACGATCCCGTGCGCCTCGTAGCCCCAGAAGTGCTCGCCGGTACGACCCCAACCGGTCTGCACCTCGTCGGAGATGAAGAGGATGCCCCGGTTGTCGAGTTCCTTCTTCATCGCACCGAAGAAGCCGTCGGGCGGAGTGGCGAAGCCGCCGACGCCCTGGATGGGCTCGGCGATCATGCCGGCGACGTCGCCGGTCGACGTCATGTCGAGCAGCTGGCGCAGATCGTCGACACAGGCGGACGTGTAGGCGTCGCCATCGAGATCGCGGAACGGGCTGCGGAGCCGGTACGGACCCTGCACGAAGGTGACCTGCAGGCCCGACAGCGAGGTCGAGGACCACGACGAGTGCGACGTGATGGCCTGCGTCGTGAACGACCGCCCGTGGTAGCTGTTGCGCATCGCCAGGATCTGGTTGCTCTTGCGATACGAGGTGGCGAGGAGGATCGCGGTGTCGTTGGCCTCGGTGCCCGACGGCGTCAGGAAGACCCGGGCGTCCGGAATCCCGGACAACCTGGCGATGGTCTCGGCCAGCTCGATCATCTGCTCGTTCAGGTAGAGCGTCGAGGTGTGCATCACCTTCGCCGCCTGGGCCTGCACTGCGGCGGTGACGTCGGGGTTGTCGTGCCCGATCATCGTGGTCAGCACACCGCCGAAGAAGTCGAGGTACTTCGTGCCGTCAGCCGAGTACACCCAGCCGCCCTGGCCGTGATCGAGGTCGATCGGTTCGGCGTAGTACGGGTTGAGGAACGACGGCAGTGAGGCCTTGTAGCGGGCCAGCAGATCAGCGGTCATGGGCAGATGATCCCATCTCGGTCAGGCGGTTTCGATACACCGCAGCTGTCAGGCGCCGCGGAGCAGTCGCGACAGCCAGGTGGCGAACTTGGCTTCCTTGTCGTTGCCGAACTCGAGGTCGTCGGCCTTCGTGAGGATGCCGCGGCTGGCGCGCACGCCGATGAAACGCAGCGGCTCCGGCTCCCACTTGCGGTTGGTGGCACCGACCCACGGCAGTCCGGTGCGAACGGTCTCCTCGCCGACGATCAGCTCGGCCAGCGTCCGACCGGCGAGGTTGGCGGCGGCCACGCCCTCGCCGATGTAGCCGCCGAGTGTCGCCACGCCCGACGCTCTGTCGAAGGTCAGGCCGGGCACCCACTGACGAGGGATGCCGAGCACCCCGCCCCAGCGATGAGTGATCTCGGCGTCGGCGACCTGCGGGAGCATGTCGACGAGGATCTCGTGGATGTTCCGGTGCGTGGGCAGGTGGTTCTCGTGCTCCGCCGAGATCTTCGAGCCGAAGAGGTACGGAACTCCGGCACAGCCGAAGGCGAGCCGGTCGTCGGCGGTGCGCTGGCCGTAGGTGACCATGTAGCGCATGTCCGCGAACGTCTGCCGCTGGTGCAGGCCGATGTCCTGGAACGCCCCGGCGTCGAGGGGTTCGGTGGCGATCATGAACGAGTAGATCGGTGCGATGGTGCGCCGTTCACCTTCGAGATCGCGGGTGTAGGCCTCGGTCGCCCGGACCACCACGTCGGCGGTGACGGTGCCGTGCTCGGTGCGGACCCGCGCACCCGCGGTGCCGCCGCTCGCCGGTTCGATGCCGAGCACCGCCGTCTGCTCGAACACCGACACGCCGCCACGCTCGAGCACGTCGGCCAGGCCGCGTGCGATCTTGGCCGGGTCGACGCTCGCCGTGTGGGCGAAGTGCACGCCACCCCGCACCTTGGTGGCCCCGAGGTGGGTGGATGCCTCCTCGGCGTCGACCCAGCGGATGTCGTCCTCGGTCAGCCCATGCGCGTGTGATTCGGCGACATCGGCTCGGCCCCGCTGTTCCTGCGGGGCGCTGCGGGCGACGTAGATGGTGCCGCCCTTGGCGTAGTCGCCGTCGATGTCCTCGGCGTGCAGCACCCGACCGATCTCATCGACCGAATCGAAGACCTCGCGATGCAGCTGGAGCGCGGCATCAGCGCCACCGCGGGCCGCGTACGCCTCGAACGACCCCGCCAGTTCACCGACGGCCCAACCACCGTTACGGCCCGATGCCCCGAATCCGCAGTACGTCTTCTCCAACACGGCGATCCGTAGCGACGGATCGAGGCGATGCAGGTAGTACGCGGTCCACAGGCCGCTGAAGCCACCGCCGACGATGGCCACGTCGACGGTCGTGTCACCTGACAGTGGGGACCGCGGGGTGATGGCAGGCTCGACGCGATCCAGCCACAGAGGTCGGGCGATCGCGTTGTCGACACTCGGCATCGGCCCACCGTAGGTGAGCTACTTCACGATCGACAAGGGTGAGACGGCCCGTGATTCGGAATCCGTCGCCGAACTTCCCCGCTGCATCGGATTCGGTTACCGTCGCACGCCATGGACGAACACGCGCCTGGCTCCTCGAACCGCCGCGAACCGGTGATCGGGCCGCGCTCGGGCCTCGAGTACCACCACATCCGGGTGGAGTGGGCCGACGAGCTCGAGGCACTCGAGCTGGCGTCGTTCCCGACCGCCGACCCCGAGGACCTCTACCACGCCAGGGAGCTCGTCTGGCTGGCCGGCGACTTCCCGGAGGGCTGCTACGTCGGCCTCGACGACGGCGAGGTGGTGGCCGCGGGCCTGGGTATCCGTGTCGACTTCGATCTGGCGAACCCGCAACACACCATCCACGACATCGTGCCCGAGGACGGCAGCGGCCACGTCCCCGACGGCGACTGGTACTACGGCACCGACATCGCGGTCCGGCCGACGCACCGGCGACGCGGCATCGGCGCCGAGCTCTACGACCTGCGCAAGGACGTCTGCCGCCGCCTGGGCCTGCGCGGCATCGTCGCCGGCGGCGTCATCCCCGGCTACGCCGACCACAAGGACGACATGACCGCCGACGAGTACATCGAGGCGGTCACGGCCGGCGACCTGTACGACCCGACGCTCACCTTCCAGCTCGGCAACGGTTTCGAGGCACCGTGCGCGCTGCACGGCTACATCGTCGACCCCGCCGTGAACGACCACGCTGCGCTCATCGTGTGGCACAACCCTGATCACCCGGACAACGCCGGCGCTGCCGACACGTCGAGCGCATGATCGACGAGATCGACCATCAGATCGTCACGCTGCTGCGCAGCGACGGCCGCATGCCGTACTCGCAGCTCGGCCAAGCCGTCGGGCTGTCCGACGCCGCAGCCCGCCAGCGCGTCAACCGGTTGATCGAACAGGACGTGATCGACATCGTCGCCGTCGCCGACCCACGAAAGATCGGCCTGGGCCATCAGGCGATGGTGGCGCTCACCGTCGACGCCGATGTCCGAAGCGTTGCCGATGCTCTGGGCCGACGCGACGAGGTCGTCTACGTGGTCATGACCGCAGGGCGCTTCGACCTGCTGGCCGAGATCATCACCACCGACGTCGCCGCCTACCTCGATGTGGTGGCCGACATCCGGGCACTGCCGGGAGTGCGCGACGTCGAACAGCTGGGCTATCTCGGCATCACCAAGCAGACCTACGACTGGGGACTCGGATGACCACCAACGACGTGGCCGGACCGATCGACGGCGATCAGGCCTTCCGCCGCAAGGACCTGCGCGGCCCCGGTGACGAGGCGCCGTACGCAGGCGCCGTGTCGTTCCTGCGCCGCAACTACACCCGCGACATCGCCGACGCCGACGTCGTCGTGACCGGCATCCCCTTCGACGTCGCGACTTCCGGCCGGCCGGGCGCACGGTTCGGACCGCGAGCGATTCGCGAGGCCTCGACCGGCATCGCCGAGCTTCCCGGCCACCCCTTCGGTTTCGATCCCCTGACCGAGCTCGCCATCGCCGACTACGGCGACTGCCACCTCGACTACGGCCACCCCGAGGACGCACCTGACCGCATCACGGCGCATGCGGCGGAGATCATCGAGCAGGGGCCCTTCCTGCTGTCGTTCGGCGGCGACCACTTCGTCACCTATCCGCTGCTGCGGGCACACGCGGCGAAGCACGGTCCGTTGTCGCTCATCCACTTCGACGCCCACTGCGACACGTGGCCCGACGACGGCGACCGTCTCGACCACGGCTCGATGTTCCTTCGTGCCGCTCGCGAGGGGATCATCGATCCGTCGACCTCCGCTCAGATCGGCATCCGCACGCCGAACAGCACCGACCACGGCTTCACCGTGCTCACCTCGACGTTCGTCCATCGAGAAGGCATCGCCCCGACGATGGACATCGTTCGAGACGTCGTCGGTGATCGTCCGGCCTATCTGACATTCGACATCGACTGTCTGGACCCGGCGTACGCACCCGGAACCGGCACACCCGTCGCCGGCGGGCTCACCAGCGCACAGGCGCTGGAGGCCGTGCGGTCACTCGAGTGGGCCGACATCCGAGGCGCCGACGTCGTCGAGGTGGCTCCGGCCTACGACCACGCGGAGATCACGGCCATCGCGGCAGCGACGATCGCGCACGACGTCATCTGCCTGCGCGCACTCCGTCAGGGATCCCAGAAGGTCCCCTACGGCAGGATGTGACTCAGGCGTGGCGCAGTGACGCCACGATCGTCTGACCGAAGAAGTTCTTCGTCGACTGCTCGACCCGGTCGATGAGTCGGTGCACGCGGTGCCCCTCACCGAGCCCGTCGAGCGGCGGCATCATGAACGTCACGCCGTCGAGGACCAGCCCGGCCTGCTCGGCGTGGCCGGCGATGTCACGCGGCTGGAAGGCGCCGGCGTCGCTGAACTTGGCGTGGAGCGGCTTGATCCACACGAGGCCCGGAGCCACGTGGACGGCGCGATCCGC
>JAHDHM010000207.1:5596-6767 GCA_020631315.1 Acidimicrobiales bacterium | reverse complement strand
ATCATCGCCTTCCCGAACACGTCGCCGCAGGACGATGCGACGCTCGAGACCGTCGAGCGCCTGCGTTCCGACGTCTTCCCGGCGGTGCTCGACGGCACCGACGCCTCGGCCCACGTCGGTGGCGCCACCGCCAACTTCGGCGACGTCGGCGGCCGTGTGACCGATCGTCTGCCGTGGTTCATCGCCGCAGTCGTGGCGATGTCGTTCGTGCTGCTGACGATCGTGTTCCGGTCGGTCATGGTCCCGCTGAAGGCAGCGATCCTCAACCTGCTGAGCATCGGCGCCGCCTACGGCGTGCTCGTGGCGGTCTTCCAGTGGGGTTGGGGTGCGTCGCTGATCGGCCTCGAGACCACGGTGCCGATCATCTCGTTCATCCCGATGTTCATGTTCGCTGTGCTGTTCGGCCTGTCCATGGACTACGAGGTGTTCCTGCTCAGCCGGGTCCGTGAGGAGTACCTCGCCACCGGCGACAACGACCGCTCCGTCATCGCCGGCATCTCCAGCACCGCTCGGGTCATCACCTCGGCGGCGCTGATCATGATCTCGGTGTTCGGCGGCTTCGTCCTCGGTGACGACGCGGCGATCAAGATGATGGGCCTCGGCCTGGCCACGGCGATCCTCGTCGACGCCACGGTCGTGCGCATCATCCTCGTCCCCGCGACGATGACCCTCATGGGTGACCGCAACTGGTGGCTGCCGGGGTGGCTGGATCGCATCTTGCCGAACGTCGACATCGAGGGTGAGTCGGGTCTCCCGACCCCCGAGTACGAGCCGGGTCGCCGCCCGCTGGCCGTCGTCGCCGACGAGGGTGCTGGGGAGCGCGAGCGCGGTGTTCGTGCGGACGCGGGGAGCCTGGTGTGAGGGCGCTCGTCCGCAGCCGCTATGGCGCACCCACCGACGTCCTGTCGGTCGAGGAGGTCGGCACACCGCAGCCCGGTGACAGCGACGTGCTGATCCGGGTCAACGCCTCGTCGATCAACCCGGCCGACTGGCACATCGTTCGTGGCGATCCTCGGGTCGCTCGGCTGGAGATGGGGCTCCGGGCACCGAAGCGACCGATCCCCGGCTATGACGTCGTGGGTGAGGTCGTGGAGGTCGGCGCCGGCGTCGACCGACTCTCGGTCGGGCAGCGGGTGATCGCCTACGCCGACGCCCAGTACCTGGGAGCGTT
>JAHDHM010000207.1:0-5586 GCA_020631315.1 Acidimicrobiales bacterium | reverse complement strand
CGAGTTCGTGTCGCTCCCGCACGACGTCGTGGTGCCGATCGACACCTCGGTGGCCGAGCACGATGCGGCGGCGTTGCCGTTGGCCGGGTGCACGGCGCTGGAGGCGGTCCGGGACCGCAGCGGTGTGGGTGCAGGCGGACGGCTGCTCATCGCCGGCGGTTCGGGCGGCATCGGCCACCTCGCGGTGCAGATCGCGAAGGACCTCGACATGGAGGTCACGGCGACCGCGTCAGCGCACAACGTGGACATGGTCGAGTCACTCGGTGCCGATCACGTCGTCGATCACTCGTCGGTGCCGGTCGAGGAGTGGGGGAGCGGCTTCGACGCCGCGATCCAGCTCGGCGGCACGGCCTCGTTCGGTGAGCTTCGCCGGCTCGTTCGTCGTGGTGGCGTCGTGATGCCGATCAACGGCGATGGAGGCGGGTCAGTGTTCGGTCCGATTCCGCGACTGTTCTCCGGGGTGTTCGCTGCGCCATTCGTGCCGCAGCGATGGGTCACGTTCACGAACCGTCCGACCATCGAGCAGCTGACGACGATCGCCACGATGGCCGCCGACGGCCGCCTGCGCTCGGTCGTGTCGAACGTCGTGTCGCTCGCGGATGCCCCGGCGGCGATCGAGGCCGCCGAGTCGGGTCACGCCACCGGCAAGACCGTGGTTTCGATCACTGGTTGATCGGGCGCCTTCTCCCAGCGGTCTTGCGCGCATGTCGCGCCGAACCGCTGGGAGATCGGCGCGTCAGCGAACCTGTGCGGCCTCTGACAGGGACGCGTGTGTCGTCGTGAGTCGACGGCATGTCAACGACCCGATGGCACCGGTAGCAGGGAAGAAGATGAATGCCAGATCACCCCGGTCTGTCTGATCCAGGGCGAAGGTGCCGCCCCAGGCAGTGAGTCCGGCGACGCACATGACGGCAGTTGTCCGCGACAGCAGGCCGGGTTCGGAGCGAAGCACCGACCACCAACCCGGTACGAACCATGCGGCGACGAACAGAGTGAGGATCGTGAGGAAGATGGTGCCGATGACCCCACTGTCCGGTGACGGGTCGATGATCGACATCACGATGGCGCCGACGAACCAGCCGACCGCGACGCCGGCGCACAGCATCACAGCTCCGACGTTCCGGCTCTGCTGTCCCACCTTGGCCACGCTGTCCCCGAGCTCAGCGGATGAAGTGGAGCTGGTCGAACCGCGAGCGGAACTCGGTGACTCGTTCGCCGACCGCTGTGGCGGCTGCGGTATCTCCGGCGGCATGCCAGGCGTCGGCGAAGAGCTGGGCGACTGTGGGCATCTCGTCCATCCCGATGCCCCAGCGCACGAGTTCGTTCGTACCGATGCGGAGTCCGGCTCCAGCGTCGTGCGGCAGGCCGATGGCGCAGGCCAGAAGGTTGCTGGCCCTCAGCCGGGTTGCCGCAGCGTGGCCGCCCTCGTCGCCGCAGTCCACGGCGAACGCATGCGACACGGTCGGACCGTCGGCGGCGACATGGACCGGCACTCCGAGGTCGATCATCGCCGCCGCCAGCGCCGACGCGGTGTCGACCATCGCAGCGGCATGAGCTTCGCCGTGCTCGATCCAGTCGAGCAGCGTCATCGCCAGCGCCGCTGAGTTCGCCACGTCGAAGTTGGCGGTGAGACCGGGGAACGCGATGGCGTCGACCCGCTCGGCGATGTCGGCGTCGTTCGTGACCAACAGCCCGGCCGGGGGACCGGCGAGGCTCTTGTAGGTGCTCATCGTCATCACGTGCGCACCAGCAGCGAGCGGATCAGGCCAGGCGCCACCGGCGATCGGACCGGACAGGTGGGCGGCGTCGAACAGCAGGATCGCTCCGACCGAGTCGGTGACCTCGCGCAGCTCGGCGACCGGATGGTGACCGAGGTTGAGGCTGCCGCCGATCGAGATCACCTTCGGCTGCACCCGCTCGGCGAGTTCGGCGACGGCGGGCACGTCCACGGTGTAGCGCTCGGCGTCGATCGGTGCTTCGTGGATGTCGAGCCCGTAGAGGCCGGCGGCTCCGGCCCGGTTGTGGGTCACATGACCGCCGATCGTGGGCGGCGGAACGATCACCGCATCCCCGGGCTGAGCGGTGGCCATGAACGTGTACAGGTTGGCCAGCGCACCGGATCCGATGCGGATCTCTGCGTGCTCGGCCCTGAACACCTGCCGGGCGGCGTCGGCGCACAGGAGCTCGATCTGCTCGATCGCCTCGAGCCCCATCTCGTACTTGTCGCCGGGATGTCCGAGGGACGGGCGACTGCCGAGCCCCGCACCGAGCAACGCCTCGGCCGCAGGGTTCATCGTGTTCGTGGCCGGATTGAGGTTGAGACAGTCCCGCTCGTGGATCTCACGATTGCGGTCGGTCAGCTCGACGAGGCGGGCAGCAGCTGCGGCCGTGTCGAGAGCACTCGGGTTCTGTCCTGCGATGGGTCCAGCATTCACGCGCTCATCGTGACACGCGCCGAGGTCCTGGGGGTTGGGCATTGGTAACGCCGAGGCTGATCGAGCCTTCAGCATTCGGGCGGGGACCGATCATCCGAGTCGTCGTCGACGTGGAACCGTCTGCATCTGTGACCGTGAGCGTGACCTCGCCGAAGATCAGGAGGCCGAACGTCGGGTTCTGCTCAGTTCGGGACCGACCGTCGCCGTACTCCCACAACCACGAGGTCGGCTCGCCAACCGACAGGTCGATGAACTCGGTTCGGCGCACTGGGCACGACGTCGGGCTGGTGATCTCGTGCTCGAAGTGGACACGAAAGCGAGCGATCAGTGCCTGTCCGCTCTGCTCGTCACCTGTGGTCGCCGTGCTCGGTTCCCGCCCGTCGATGGCGTCGTCGTCAGAGTTGCATGCACCCAGCAAGAGCATTGCGGCCACGGCGAGTGCCGGAATGATTCGTCGAGCCCACACGGAGGCTGAGGTTAGGCCTCGAGTAGACCCGCGGTCACAGCGAGCAGGTTGCCCAGGTTGTCGTCGTCCTCGGAGCGGACGAACCAGAGCAGGTGGGCTGCGGCGATGTGAAGTTGGTAGGTGCGGTGCCGAACGTCGGCGTCGGCGAGATCTTCCTTGCTGAGATCATCGGCCTCGAGCGTGCGTTCCCAGATCTCGGCTCCGTCGATCACGGGGAACCACGGGCGCCACAGGGAGCAGAACGCGACGTCGAACATGAAGTCGCCGAACGCAGAGAGCTTCCACGAGAACACGCCCGACACTTCGCCGTCGGCGAGCAGCACGTTCTGGTGGAAGAGGTCACCGTGGATGAGGTCGCGCCGCTCGGGGAAGGTCTGCAGCGTGCGTCGCACCTCGGTGACGGCTGCGTCGAACACGGAGTCGAGCTCCGGTTGTCGCGTCGCCGCCTCAGACCATGTCACCTCGAGATCGGCGGGACGCTCCAGTTGGGGCAACAACCAGTCCGCCCAACCGACGACGCCGTCGGGCACGTACCACTCGGTCCGGTCACGGCCTGGCACCCGCCGGAACGCAGCGAGCAGATCGGCCAGCGCCGAGCCGACGTCGCCAGCTGAGTGTTCTTCGATGAAGGTGCCGTGCAGCCGTCGGGAGATCGCTGCGTGACGTCCGAGCGCGGGGCCGATGTGGAGGACCTCGGGACCGGGCACGCCAGCTGCAGCGAAGTCGTGCGCGGCGGCGTCGATGCGATAGCCCGCATCGTCGGCGCCCAGCCGCAGGACGAGCTCGGCACCGTCGGACTCGTAGGCGTAGGCGCTCGACCAGTAGCCGCCACGTAGGGCCACGAGATCGTCGATCGCACTGCCGTGGTGCCGTTCGAGCCAGCTGCGCACCTCGTCGAGCGGCAGCCGCTCCTTGTGTAAATAGTCGGATGGCGCGCCGTCGGTCATCGAGTCCGATGTCTACCCGAACGGTAAGCGATGTCGCACCGTCGAACTAGGTTCGCCCGCATGAGTTCTCGACTCGACGGCATGCGGGTGCTGGTCACCAGTGCCGACACCTACATGGGTCCACCGATCGCCGAGCTGTTCGCCGCCGAAGGTGCCGACGTCATCGCGGACACGAGCGCGTTGCTCGGTGCGGACGAGCCGGCCGAGTTGGTCGAACGGTGCGGGCATCTCGATGCCGTGATCGCCAACCTCGACCTACCCGCCTATGGCGCACGCGTCGCCGACATCGACGACGACCAGTGGATCGCCGGCTTCGACGCGATGGTCCACCCGCTCATGCGCCTCGTGCGAGCGGCCTCGGCGCAGATGGTCGAGCGGGGCAGCGGATCGATCGTGGCCATCACGTCGTCGTCGCCGCTGCGGCGGATGACGCCCTACGCCACGAGCTACGTCGCCGCTCGTGCTGCGCAGAACGCGTTCGTGCGATCCGCCGGCCACGAGCTGGCGACGAAGGGTGTGCGACTCAACGCCATCGCCCAGAACTTCGTCGCCAACGACACCTACTACCCACCGGAGCTGATGGAGAACCCCAAGTTCGTCGACAAGCTCCGCACCGAAGTGCCCGCACGCCGTCTCGGAGAACCCGCCGAGACCGCCGAGCTGGCACTCTTCCTCGCCGGACCGACGTCTTCGTTCGTGTTCGGCCAGATCATCAGTCAGGACGGAGGCTGGTCATGAGCGCATTCCACCGATTCCATCTCGCCATCCCGGTCGACGACCTCGCCACCGCACGTGCCTTCTACGGCAACGTGCTCGGCTGCCCCGAGGGGCGGTCAGCCGACAAGTGGGTCGACTTCGATCTCTACGGGCATCAGCTCGTGATCCACGAAGTGCACCGGCGCGACGAGGGCTTGGTCTACGAGCCCGTCGCCGGCTCCAACCCGGTCGATGGCGACGATGTGCCGGTTCCGCACTTCGGTGTGCTGCTCGACTTCGACGCGTGGAACGCGCTGGCCACCCGACTCGGTGAGTGGCAGGTCGAGTTCGTGATCGAGCCGCACGTCCGGTTCCAGGGCGAGCCCGGCGAACAGCACACGATGTTCTTCCTGGACCCGAGCGGCAACGCCCTCGAGTTCAAGAGCTTCGCCAACGACAATCAGGTCTTCGCGACCTGATCAGCGCCGCCCAGGGCGAAGGGTCAGCGGCTATTCGCCGTCGCGTGCTCGCTGGAGACGCTTGCGGGTGCGGGCGCGGGTGCCGGCATCGAGCTCGGTCTTGCGGAGCCGGACGTGCTCGGGGGTCACCTCGACGCACTCGTCGTCGGCGATGAACTCGAGCGCCTGCTCCAGCGAGAAGATCCGCGGAGGGGTCAGCCGGATCGTGTCGTCAGCAGACGCAGCGCGCACGTTGGTCTGCTTCTTCTCACGGCAGATGTTGACGTCCATCTCGTCGGGCCGCGGGTTCTCGCCGATGATCATGCCCTCGTAGACCTCTTCGCCCGGGCCGACCATGAGCGACGCACGCTCCTGGATGGCGGCCACGGCGTAGCCGGTGACAGCGCCGGAACGGTCGGCGACGACCGAGCCGGAGCGGCGGGTGCGCAGCTCGCCGACCCACGGGGTGTAGCCCTCGAACACGTGGTTCATCATCCCCGTGCCGCGGGTCTCGGTGAGGAACTCGGTGCGGAAGCCGATCAGGCCACGGGCGGGGACGATGTACTCGAGCCGGATCCAGCCGG
>JAHDHM010000206.1 GCA_020631315.1 Acidimicrobiales bacterium | reverse complement strand
ATGCCGTCGCCGTAGCGCACGTCGGGCACGTCGTCCTGCGTCAGCACGGCGAAGACGCCCGGAATGGCCTTCGCCGCGGTCGTGTCGAGGTTCGTGATCCGACCGTGCGGCACGCCTGCGTACTTGAACTTGGCGTAGAGCTGGCCGGTCAGCGTGAGGTCGGCGGCGTAGCGGCCGGTGCCGGTGACCTTGTCCGGGCCGTCGGCGCGCACGAAGCGAGGGCGTGCCGGCTCGGTCGGCGACTCTGGTGCGATCGTCATGGCCGCCGAGTCTCTCAGAGAACTCGGCTGTCAGGGAGCCGAAACGTCGGCCGATTCCCGCAGCCTGGACCGACCCGCCGCCGCTACGGTTCGACCATGTTGCGCATCATCGAGGACGACCTGACCGGCGCCGACATCCAGGCCCTGTTGGAGCGACACGCCCAGGGCATGGCCGACGCCTCGCCTCCCGGCACGTGCCACTTCTTCGACCTCGATGCGCTGCGAGCGCCGTCGGTCACCGTCTGGTCCATCTGGGACGGGGACGAACTCGCCGGTTGCGGCGCGCTCCACGAGCTCGACCCCACCCACGGCGAGCTGAAGTCGATGCGCACCCACGACGACCACCTCGGCAAAGGCGTCGGCCGGCAGATGCTCGATCATCTGCTCGGCGTCAGCCGCGAACGCGGCTACACGCGGCTCAGCCTCGAGACCGGCAACACACCGCCGTTCACCGCCGCGCTGCGGATGTACGAGTCAGCCGGCTTCGTCGAGTGCGGCCCCTTCGGCGACTACGACGCCACCGACACCGACTTCAACGTCTACTTCACTCTCGAACTCTGAGCGCCAGCGCTGGGACATCAATGCTCGCAGTCCCGGGACACTGAACATCAATGCAGATTGTCCTGTGACTCGGGACAACCGGCAGCAATTTTCGGTAGCGCAGGACGGCAAGCGTTCATTTCGAGAGGGCGCGAGCGGTCAGACGCGTTCGAGGCGGTGGTGGGGCTCGGGTGGCAGTGCGACGACGATCGCATCGCCGGCGCGCACGATGCCGCCTCGGATGACGACGCCCATCGCCCCGGCGCGACGGTCAGGTGAACCGTCGTCGTTCATCGGCATGACGGCGGCCCGAAGGCCGCGCTGAAAGCCGTCGATCTGACCGCACGGGTTCCTCGTGCCGGTGAGTGTCACGAGTGCGCTGCCCACGAGCAGTGTCGAACCGACCGGCAGGTCCAGCAGGTCCAACCCGGTCGTCGTGATGTTCTCGCCCAGTTCCCCTGGTGCCACGTCGAAGCCCTCGGTTCGTACCTCGTCGAAGAGCTCGGAGGCGATGAAGTGGACCTGGCGCAGATTGGGTTGGGTCGGGTCCGCCTTCACCCGGGACCGGTGCTGCACCTGGGCACCCTGATGCGCGTCGTCGACGACGCCGAGGCCCGCGACCAGCTCGATCTCGTCGACGGCGTCCTTGCTGAACCCGTACTCGCCGCGCCGATGCACGGCCACGACCGTTCCACTCAGGTGCTCACTCACGTTCTGTTCTCCCTCATCGTCGTCGGGTCGGCTCCGCTCATCGCTTCGCCTCCATCCACTCCACGGCGAAGTCGACGACGTCGCGCACGCTGCACCGCTTGCCCACGCCGGCCCCGACGGGAGCCTCGTGATGCAGGTCGGTCGCCTCGAACGCCTCGCCGAGTGTGGCGAAGTCGTCGTCGTCCGGTTCGAGATCCTCGTAGGCCACCCACCGCCGCTCGCCGTCGACGAGCACGGGTGCACCCTGGGGGATCCGACGTTTCGACGGCCACGACGCCCGATGCTCGGCCAGGTGCAGCGACGTGCAGTTAGAGTAGCCGACGCCCAGCATCACCACCGACGCATCCAGCTCGTAGAGCGCGCCGAGCGGGCTGGTCTCGCCGAAGCCGTCGGCGAGCTGATGCCCGTCGACGACCGACTCGGCCATCGGGCCCCGTGCAGCGAACGACAGCGTCGGATGATCGCTGCGCACCACAGCCCGATCCAACAGGAAGCTCTCCACGATCGCGCCCATGCCTCTGACCGGCGTCCGGTACGGGTCGTAGGCCGGCAGCGAGTCGCGGACCGCCTGCACCCAGTGTTTCGGCACCGGTGGCTGCGACCAGTCAGCCGGGTCGCTCAGGTGGCCCGACTGGGTCGGCATGACGATCGTGCCGTCGGAGCCGACCACGTCCATCAGCGCCTCGACGACCGACTGCGCTCCCCCGGCGACCCAACCCAGTGCCGACAGCGACGAGTGCACGATGACCGTGCCGCCGGACGGCACCCCCAGCTCTGCCAGATCCTCGGTGAGTGAGACGACCGTGACCGGCCCGTCACCCATGCGCATGGTCGTCGCCTCGTCCATCACGCCGACCGTAGCCACACGAATCCGATGCCGGGTGTCGAATTCGTGCTGGGCCGTTCGACGACATGCAACGGCGCAGGACCGACCGGCGTCGTCACCAGACCATCAGCCAACGAGGAGACACCCATGACCGCAGCCACCACACAGCCCGCAGCCGCGCCGGCCACGATCGACCCCGTCACGGCCCGCCGACGCATCGATCGCACCATCGCCGACCTGATCGACGGCATCACCACAGAGCAGCGCGGCCTCCCGACGCCGTGCGAGGAGTGGAACGTCGACCAGCTCATCGCCCACATGGTCGGCGGCGGTCACATGATCGCCGCAGGCCTGCTCGGTGATCAGCCGACCGCCGATGCCGATCCGCTCGCGAACGGGCTGGCGGCGGCCTGGGCGGCGACGACAGCGCACCTGGCCGAGGCGTCGACGCCCGAGATCCTCGACGCCATGCACCACATGCCGTTCGGTGAGGTGCCTGGTGCCATGGCGCTCAGCGTCATCACCGCCGACCACATCGTCCACGCCTGGGATCTCGGCGAGGCGCTCGGCGTCGACGTCGAGATCGGCGACGACCTGGTCGCGCTGACCATGAGCGTGTTCGGCCCCCTGGCTCCGGCGGACGACCGTTCGGGCGGCCAGTTCAAGGACGTCGTCGAAGTCCCTGACTCGGCTTCGGCGCTGGACCGGATGATCGGCTTCAGCGGTCGCCGCCCCTGACCGGCACACCGGAACGTGTGGATGCGGGGAACACTCGCCGTCGGCTCTAGGTTGCAGGTCCACGATGAGCACTGACGCCCCCGGCGAGTCCCCCGCGCCCACCGCCTCCGCTGCCGTGGCGTCGAACGAGCCTCCGACCGAGATCACCCGGGAAGCGTGGCTGGCACTCAGCGTGACGGTGCTGGTCACGTTCCTGGTGGTGATCGACATCTCAGCGGTGAACGTCGCGTTCCCGTCGATCCAGGACGACTTCGACGTCACCCGGAGCCAACTCAGCTGGGTCATCTCGGGCTACAACATCATGGTCGGCGCCCTGCTGTTGGCAGCGGGCCGCTACGCCGACTCGATCGGCCGTCGGAAGGTGTTCCTGCCCGGCGTCGCGATCTTCGGCCTCGGCTCGCTGCTGTGTGGCCTCGCGCCGAACGCCCCGCTGCTGGTCGCCGCTCGACTCGTGCAGGGCACCGGCGGAGCCATCACCTTCGCCACGTCGTTCGCCGTGATGCTGCCGGACTTCCCGCCCTCGAAGCGGTCGACCGCCATCGGGTTCGCCGGCGCCACCGGCTCGCTCGGCGCCGTCGCCGGACCGGCGCTCGGCTCGCTGCTCATCAACCTGTTCGACTGGCGGGCGATCTTCCTCATCAACGTGCCGCTCTGCCTGCTGGTGCTGTTCCTCGGGCCCCGCTGGCTGCGGGAGTCGAGCGACCCGAACGCCACCGGCCGCATCGACTACTGGGGCGTGCTCATCGGCACCGCGTCGGTGGCGATGGTCATGGGCGCCATCGTGCAGAGCGAGGAGTGGGGGCTCTCCGACGTCCGGCTCATCGCCCTGTTCATCGTCGGTGTCGCCCTGTTCCCCATCCTGATCCGCCGCTGCCAGGTGCACCCCGAGCCGTTGATCAACCTCGAGCTGTTCCGATTCGCGTCGTTCCGCAGCACGACCATCGGCGTGACCCTGTACGGCTTCGCGTTCACCGCCGGCGCACTCGTGAACAGCCTGATGCTCCAGGACCTGTGGGGTCAGGACATCGGTACGGTCGGACTCGCGTTCATGCCCGGACCACTGATCGCTGCGATCGCGTCGCCCATCACCGGGAACATCGCCGACAAGATCGGCCACCGCACCGTGCTGACGGTCGGCTCGATCGTCTGCGGTATCGGCTACCTGCTGCAGCTGTTGCTGCTCGACGAGACAGCACAGGTGTGGTCGCGCTTCGTCCCCATCAGCCTCATCAGCGGGCTCGGTATCGGGCTGACCGTCGCCACCTGGTCGAGCGCCGGACTGTCCGACATCACCCCCGATCGCTTCGGTGTCGCCGGAGCCACCTACAACACCGTTCGCCAAGCCGCCTACGCCCTCGGTGTGTCGGTCGTGGTCACGCTCATCGCCACGGGAGCCAGCGAACTCGACCTCGTCGGCTACCAGCGAGCGTGGACGTGGATCTTCGTCTGCTACTTCCTCGCTGCAGCGGCGGTGTGGATCACGTTCCCGAAGGGCTCCGCATCGGATCGGGCGGCCGCGTCGAGCTGACCGCTCACGTCAGGAACGACACCAACGCCACGGTCAGACCGAACGCGATGACCACGCCGCGCAGCACGCCGAGCGGCACCTTGCGAGCCTGCTTCGCGAACAGGAAGCCGGCGACCGCCGAGCCGACGATGACGGGCACGCCGGCCCACCAGTCGACGAACCCCGAGATCGTGTAGGCGATCGATGCGATCACGGTCCCCATCGTGAGCACCACGTTCTTCGCGGCGTTGGCGCTGAGGAACTCACCGAAGCCGCGGATGGTCAACATGGCGAGCATGAGGTTGCCGATGCCGGACCCGAAGTAGGTCAGGTAGACGCCGAAGCCGAAGAGCACCAGCACCCCGACACGACCGTGGGTGAGCCACGGCGCGCGGTCGACGGCCCAGTCCCGGATCCGGTCGCTGAACGCGAACGCCAGTGTCGCCGTCAGCACCAGCCACGGCACGAGCGCGTCGAACACGTCGGCATCGGTGCTGAGCAGCAGTGCCACGCCGACGAGGCAGCCGACGGAGACGGTGGCGAGCATCGGCGGGTAGAGGTGCCACTTGGCCTTCACCTCGTCCCGGTACTCCGGAACCGCAGCGAGGTTGCCCGGGGTCAGCGCGGCGAGCGTGGTCGCAGCGGCTTCGATCGGCGCCAGCCCGACGAGCAGCAGTGCCGGATACGTGATGAAGCTGCCGCCGCTCGACACGGAGTTGATGACGCCACCGAACAGCCCGGCGCCGAGCAGCAGCAACCAGTCGAGGACGTCCATCGGGGCGGGTGCGCGTGCGGCCGTCAGTCGCGCAGTTCGCGGCCGGCCAAGAACGCCTGACGTTCGTCCTCGCACGGTTGCCACACGAAGCAGCCGAGGTCGTGATCGTTCGTGAGCCCCTCGGACTGCATGAAGGCATAGGCCGTGGTCGGACCGAAGAAGCGCCACCCACGACGCTTCAACTCCTTGGCCAACGCCGCTGACCGAGCGGTCGACGTCGGGATGCCGCCGTCGGCGTTGCGTTCTGGTTCGAGCACCGCCCACGACCAGATCCAGTCGACGAGCGAACCCTCCGCTTCCACGAGCTCGATGGCCCGCTGCGCGTTGTTGATGGTCGCCTCGATCTTGCCCCGATGACGGATGATCCCCGCGTCGTCGAGCAGCCGCAAGACGTCGGGCTCGCCGAACGACGCCACCTTCTCGAAATCGAAGCCCGCGAACACCTCGCGGAAGCGGTCGCGCTTGCGCAGGATGGTCAGCCAGCTGAGGCCCGACTGGAAGCCCTCGAGGCAGATCTTCTCGAACAGCCGATGAGGGTCGGTGGTCGGCCGACCCCACTCGTTGTCGTGGTAGTCGAGGTAGTCGTCGTGCCCGGTCGGCCACCCGCAGCGCTGCATCGGCACACCCTCCCACACGGGTGGGACGTCCATCAGCTCCGCCGCAGCTGTCTCAACTACCGAACCGGAGGATGTTGCCGTCCGGGTCGACGTGCGCCCCCTCACGCATCCCGTAGTCGGCGTCCTCCGGTGCGATCGTGCGTCCCGGCACACGGGCGAGGCGCCATCGGGCGTACAACGCGTCAGCGTCGTCGACGTACAGGTACACCCTGGCCGGGTGCGCATCGGCGTCCTGCTGCAGGTGGATCTCCATGCCGCCCATCACGGCGAACGCATAGGCGTCCTCTCCGTCGTACTCGTGGACGTCGAAACCGAGCAGGCGATAGTGGGCCACCGCGCGCTCGAGCGACGACACCGACAACACAGGTGAGAGTCGGACACCTGTGACGGGACGGGCTGCTGCCTCCGCGAGTGGCCCGAGCGGTGTGACACTCGCCGCGTCGTCCGCGCTCCCGCAGAGTCGCATCTCGCCGATCAGCCCGTCCTGTTCGAACACGACGAGATGGAGGTCGCCGATGCCCTCGACGGTGAGCGCGGCGTGGAGGCGATCTCCGAGATCCGTGACCTGCACGGCTGTCGCCCGGAAGCCCTCACCCAGAGCGGATTCGACGAACGCTGCCGCCTGCTCGGCTCCCGCACAGTCGCCCCAGGTGATGTCCGGATGGAACAACGGGACGAGCTGACGCAGCGGGTCGTCCGCGAGAGCGATGGCCAGCGATGAGCGGAGGTCGGGCATGGCGACACGCTACGACGCAGGCCAGACCGTGTGCCGAGGTTGGCAGCGCCGCTCCGGGTTGATC
>JAHDHM010000205.1:1155-6792 GCA_020631315.1 Acidimicrobiales bacterium | reverse complement strand
GGTTGCCGTCGCCGTAGGCGGCGGTGGCGATCGCCCAGAGGGTGTCGCCCGACTTCACCACGTACATCTCGGCGTCGCCGCCATCGTCCTCGGCGACCGACAGTTCCTCGTCGACCTTCTCGACACCGAACGCGTTGCCAACGGCGAGGATGACGCGCTCCTTGGTGGCGGAATCGGCGGCTTCGCCGTCGATGAAGGCCGTGCCGTCGTCGAAGCGAATGTCGAGACCCGAAACCTCGAGGCCGAGGTCACGCACGTACTTCTCGAGTTCAACCGACTTCTTGGCCTCGGCTCGCTTTTCCTTCTGCTCGGCGCTGCGGCGCGCGGCAGCTGCCTTGCGCATGCGCTCCTTGGCGGCGTTGCGACGTTCAGCAGCCGCAGCTGCCTTCTCTGCCGCCTCTGCTGCCTCCGCCGCTGCTTCTTCCGCAGCGATCTCGTCGGTGCTCTTGCCGATGCCGATCTTGGCACCTGCATTGCGCACGAAATCAAATACTCCCATTTTTGTCCTCCTCGGGACTTCGGCCAGCCTCGCCTCTGACCCTCATTGCGTAACCCACCGTCAAGCAGGAACAAGGGTTTTAGCAGGTTGATTCCGACCGCGCCCAGAAATGCAGGGCCGCGGCCGCGCTACTGGTAGGTGATGAGATCCGGAACCGGCACCGACGTGAAGTTCAAAACGTCGGCCGGACGGAAGATGTTGGTGTCCTCATCGATGAACAGCTTGAAGCCGTTCCAGAAGGGTTCCTCGACCTGCAGGATGCCGTAGGTCTGGAGCTTGATCGCCCGGCCGCCGAAACCGTCGGCGTGGATGATCGTGGCCAGACCGGGCCGATCCACCAAGTCCTCGCGGTTCTTGATCATGCGGGTCTGGAACTGATGCACGATGAACATCTTTTCCGGCAGGTCGTTCTCGATCACCAGATCGGAGAGCCAGGCCGAGACCCGGTTCACCTCGGCTGCGGTCACCGAGCCGACGGTCTGCCCCGGTCGCTGGGTCGGACCCATGCGCCACTCGGGGTCGAGGGCGAGTCCGACATGAGGTTCGAGCAGCAGCTCGCGGTAGCGGATGCTCTCGGTGAAGAAGTCGCTGCGACCCGGCTGGATGTCGAGGATCACGTACAGACCCTCCTCTCGAGCGACCTCGATCCACGGCCAGAGGTCGTCGATGTTCGACGGATGGCTGTAGTTGCCGTCGGCGCCGGCGGAGCCCTGCGCGACCGTGACGATCATTTCGAAGGCACCGACGGCGGGACGGCCGGGCTCGGAGAACGGCGCGGCGGCTGCTTTCACCCGGGCGGCGGCCTGCACCGGACCGGTCTCGCCCAGGACGCCGAGCAGCGGGGTGATGTGGTTGCCGTAGTAGGCGACCACGCGAACGTCCGGGAAGAGGCCCTGGTCGGAGCGATGCACGACCTGTTCGAGGTCGGCGCGGAATGTCCGGTTCGGACCGGCGAGCACGCTCACGAGCGTGGTCCCCCAGGCGGCGCTGGCGTTGTCGGGCCGGAGCCGGATCGTGGTGCCGTTGTTGCGGATCTCGACGCTGCCGGTGATCGGCTGGTTGTCGATGTGGACCTGCACCTCGAGCTGGTCGGCGAGTACCGGGCCGTTGACGTCGATCGTGACCCACCGGATCGACCCGTTGTCCCGACGCTTCACGTTCAGCCGGGTGACGGCGAACCCGTCGGGGTCGTAGGCGTTGTCGACCAGCAGCTTGGTGGCAACCGCCCGGCGCTTGTCCCGGGGCTTGCCGTCGGTGGCCCGGTAGAGCTGGCGCAGCTCGCGGAGTTCGGCCCGGGTCGTCGACCGGCCTGCGACCTCCCGGCTCGCCGTGTTGATCCACCGTCGCAGGTTTCGGTTCGCGTTGAGGAACGCCTCGCTCGAACCGAGCACGCGGGCGGAGAGCTCGCGTTCGGTGAAGCGGGTGCCGAGGGCGTTCTCGTAGCGGGTGAGTTCGGCGGCGGTCGCCGAGCGCCGCAGGAAGTCCTGATGGATGTTCTCGATGTCCACCCGATTCGCCGCCAGCACGGTGCCGCCGTCGGCTTGCGCGCCCGCCGGTTGGGCGGTGATCGCCGCCACGGCGAGTGCCGGTGTGAGGAGGGTCAGGACCAAAAACAGTGAGAAACGGCGGCGCATTTGCGGAACCTATGCGACCGCGTTGCGTGGTTGCGAATTGAGATCCCGGTTTTTGGCGATCGATCGTGATTCGAAACGATCAGACGAGATTGCGCACGAAAATGGCGATCACGACGTAGTGACACGCCGCCCCCGCCACGGTGAGGGCGTGGAAGATCTCGTGGTAGCCGAAGTGGTCGGGCCACGGATTCGGCCGGTGCAGCGCGTAGATCACGGCGCCGATCGTGTAGAGCCCACCGCCCACCAGGAGGAGCACGAAGCCAGCGATGCCGAGCTCCGTCCACACGTGGTTGATGACGAACAGCGACGACCATCCGACGACGACGTAGGGGACAGCCACGACGGCGTAGGGCGCGTCGGTGAAGAAGAGGCGTCCGAGGATCCCGAGCACGGCACCGGCCCAGACGATGGTGAAGAGGAGCCAGCCGGGGCCCTTGGGCAGTGCGAGCAGCGCGATGGGGGTGTGGGTTGCGGCGGTGGCGATGAAGATCATCGAATGGTCGAGGCGACGAATGATGCCGAGACCCTTCGGGCCCCAGTCGTTGCGGTGGTACAACGCGCTCACCCCGAACAGCCCGACGATGGCCAGGCCGTAGATCGCCATGATGAAGCGAGGGGCAATGCCTGGAGTGACCACGATGAGGATCGGTGCCAGCGTGAGCGCCGACGAGAACGCAAGCAGGTGGATGAGGCCGCGGAATCGTGGTTTCTGCTCGCCGGCTGCTCGGCGCTCGGCGGTGGAGGGGGCGTTGACCGTCGACGTCATGGAGCCGAGTGTAGAACGAACCACCCTTGGTTACCCATCGGTAACCTCATCCGTTCAGATCGTCAGCGTCTTCACGGTCTGCTGCTCGTGCTGGAGCAGCCATCGTTTCGCATCGAGTCCGCCGGCGAATCCCGTCATCGAACCGTTCGTCCCGATGAGCCGGTGGCACGGCACGATGATCGAGACCGGGTTCAGGCCCGTCGCCGCTCCGACCGCGCGGGCGGCCTGCGGCTTTCCGATCGTGTCGGCGAGCGACCCATAGCTACGGGTCGTGCCGTAGGTGATGGTGGTCAGTGCCCGCCAGACCGAACGTTGGAAGTCTGTGCCGACGATGTCGACGGGGACCTCGAACCGGGTGCGCTCGCCGCTGAAGTACTCGTCGAGCTCGCGTCGGGCCTGGTCGACGACAGGATTCGTGCCCGCCTCGACCCGATCCCGGATCGTGACCCTCCCGGGCCGCTCGTTGGGCCACAGCACGGCCCGCACCGCCTCGCTGGACGCGATGATCGTCAGCTCGCCCACCGGTGAATCGTGTTCGATCCGCATCAGCGAATCATGCATCGTCTGATTGTTCATGCTCTCCTCTTCCCACCTTCGCCCAGAGCATTGCCGTGACGTAGGAACGCCACGGACTCCACTGTGCGTGGTCGTTTTCGGTCGCGCCAAGACGCGCGAGTTGTCGTTTGATCACGAGATCGTTGGCCAGGAGCACGTCGGGATCACCGAGTACGCGCATCCGGATGACGTTCACCGTCCACGGCCCGACGCCAGGCAACGCCAGGAGTTGGGCGGCTGTTCGTTCCCGGTCGGCGATCGGGTCGAGATCGATCTCGCCGGTCGCGACGGCGTTCGCCAGTGCGCCGATCGTGGCGACGCGGCGAGTGGTCAACCCGAGGCCGGTGAGGTCGGCGTCGGCGAGGGTGGCCGCCGACGGGAACTGACGGAAGGCCGGGTCGAGGGGATGCTCGCCGCCGTGTCGGTCGACGATCCGACCGAGCAGTGTGCGCGCGCCGGCCACCGAGACCTGCTGACCGACGACCGTGCCCACTGCGCTGGCGAAGGCATCGGTCGAGCCGGGAATTCGAACCCCCACTCCCGCTGCCAGATCCGGCGCCAGCAGCGGGTCACTGCCGAGGTGTTCGCCGACCCAGTCGGGGTCGACGTCGAGATCGAGGAGACGTCGGGTGGCCGAGATGGCCTCGGCCAGATCGGCGATCGTCGTGAGCTCGAATTCGGCCGTCCACGTGTCATCGCGCACCGACAGGTCGACGAGACCCGGGCCGCCGTGCAGACGCAGGACTCGTCGATGATGGTGATCGTCGCCGGCCACCGTGCCGGGAGCGCCGTGGCCGTTGAGGAAGCCGAGCAGCCACTCGGCGTCGAGCGGCCCCCGCGAGGCGAGCCGGACCGCCACGGTCACGCCGTGCTCCGAGGTGCGGGACTGGCCGGACCGCGAAGAGCGAAGTTGTGACGGCGTCCGGTCGTAGATCGCTCGGATCGTGTCGTTGAACTGCCGGACGCTCGAGAACCCGGCAGCCCACGCCACATCGGTGATCGGCATCGAACTCGTCTCCAGCAGGATGCGAGCCAGGTTGCCCCGATGCGCCCGCGCCAGCGCGATCGGCGTGGCGCCGAGGTGCTCGACGAGGAGGCGATGGAGGTGCCGTTCGCTGACCGCCAACTGGCCGGCGAGACCGGCCACGCCGACCCGGTCGATGGTGCCGGCCTCGATGAGGCGCATCGCTCGTCCCACCAGATCATCGCGGACCGTCCACTCGGGTGAACCCGGCGATGCGTCGGGACGGCAGCGCTTGCACGAGCGGAACCCGGCCGACTGGGCCGCAGCCGCCGTCGGAAAGATGCGGACGTTCTCGCGCTTCGGCCGCACCGGGGCGGGGCAGCTGGGGCGGCAGTAGATGCCGGTGGACGTGATACCGGCGATGAACCAGCCGTCGAACCGGGCATCACGACTCTGCATGGCCCGGTAGCACCGGTCGGCGTCGAGGGGAGTGGCGAGGTCGTTCACGTCTCCCATCCAACCGGACGGGAGACCGAAGTACTAGCGGTTTTCAGACATCCAGGTTCAGCCCCGGTCGAGGCGTCCGCGCAGCGCAGCGAGGCTCAGCCCCTGGCTCACTGCAGCGACGATGGCGATGGCGAGCAGGGCCTTGCCGATGGCCGCGAAATCCCAGTCGTCGCTCAGCATCGACCGCATGCCCTCGAGCACGTACGTGATCGGGTTGTAGCGGGCGATGGCCCGCATCCAGCCGGTGAGTGCATCGAGCGGCACGGTCGACGACGTGAGAAACGCGAACGGGAAGAAGAGCAGAAAGCTCGAAGCGACCGCCCCGGGGTTCGCCGTCTTCAATGCGATTGCGTAGGGGAAGCCGGTGAAGGCCAGACCCCAGAGCGCACCGATGAGGATGAAGACGATCACGCCCAGGAATCCGGTGCCGAAGCTCACCCCCAGGATCATTCCGAGAATGATCACCGGAATGCACAGCGCGACGACGAGCGCGAAGTCCGCCACCATCAGACCGAGCAGCAGCGGGAGTCGACGAGCCGGGCTGAGCAGCAGGCGATCGAAGTAGCCGGTCTGGAGGTCGGTGACCAGGCCGGGCGCTCGGGAGATGCCGGTGACCGCGAAGATGATGCCCGTGGCCAGCTGGAACTCCCGGTAGTCGAACCCCTCGACGCCAGGGACGGACTCGGTCAGATCCTCCAGCGCACCGATGTTC
>JAHDHM010000205.1:0-1145 GCA_020631315.1 Acidimicrobiales bacterium | reverse complement strand
GCTTGGCCACGGTGAGCATGTCCTTGAAGAAGCCGGAACGCCGGGCCCGGACGTCCGAGCGGGTGAGGGTGGGCGTGGTGGTGGTCATGCGGACACCTCGATCCGGTCGCCGGTGAGTTCGAGAAAGACGTCGTCGAGCGTGGGTGTCCGCAAGGTGAGCTCGTCGACCTTTGCGCCGATCGAGTCCAGGGCAACGGCCACCGGAGAGACGGTGGCGGCGCCGTTGCTGACCGAGACGAGCAGCGCTCTCGGGCCCTGCTCCACCTTCTCCACGCCGTCGACGCTCCGCAGCGCCGTGATGGCCTCGCCGGCATCGGACGACAGACGAACCTGCAGGACATCGGACCCGACCGAACGCTTCAGCTCGTCGGGTGTGCCCTCGCCGGCGATCTGGCCGGCACTGATGATGCCGACTCGGTCGGCGAGCTCGTCGGCTTCCTCGAGATACTGCGTCGTCAGGAAGATCGTGGTGCCGAACTGGGTGTTCAGCGCCCGCACTTCCTCCCAGACCCGCGCTCGGCTGGTGGGGTCGAGACCCGTGGTCGGCTCGTCGAGGAAGAGAAGGTCGGGGTTGTGCATGAGCGAGGCGGCGAGGTCGAGCCGGCGCTTCATGCCACCGGAGTACGTGCCGATCCAGCGGTCGATCGCGTCCATCTCGATGAGCGTGGACAGCTCGTCGATTCGGGTCTTCGTCTCCTTCGACGTGAGGCCGTAGAGCGCCCCCTGGAGTTCGAGGATCTCCCGCCCGCTCTGCTTGTCGTCCAACGACGCATCCTGCAGCGCGGCACCGATGCGAAGACGAATGTCCTCGGCCGCATCGACCACGTCCATGCCGAAGATCTTCGCCGTCCCCTCGCTGGGTGCGAGGAGGGTGGTGAGCATTTTCACGACCGTGGACTTGCCGGCGCCGTTCGGCCCGAGGAAGCCGTAGATCTCGCCGGCATCGATGGTGAGGTCGACCCCTCGAACGGCTTCGACGTCGCCGAAGTTCCGTTTGAGCCCGCGTGCTTCGATGACGGTGGACATGGGGGCGAATCTAGCGGCTTGCGGTGACAGGTTCCTTCGGAAGGGAGGTGGTGCTCGTGCGACGCTTTACCGCACGGCGGGCCCACCACGAGCTGCCGGCCACGCTCACGGCGAGAGCG
>JAHDHM010000204.1 GCA_020631315.1 Acidimicrobiales bacterium | reverse complement strand
CGAGGTTCAGCACCTTCAACGCGACGCGTCGATTGAACTTCTCCTGCCGAGCGTCGTAGACGGTCGAGAACCCACCGGATCCGATGGCTCGAAGATCGCCGTAGCCGACCGCAATCATCGGGATGCGATCATCACTTCTACAGGCTCAGCGGCTCTGCTGGACCGCGGTACGGACCCAACTCCAGCACTGGACCAAGCGTGCCAGCGACCTCCCGACAGCTGCAGGACCTCAGCATCAGATACACCGGGCCTCGCCAGCCACGACAAAGAGCGACTCGCCGAAGGCCCCGCAGACCTCAGCGAACGAATAGGAGCGGAAAATCGTCGCACTAACGACAACCTCGTTGGCCAGCAGACAGGTGACGCTCTGAGCCTGAGCGTTCACGTTCACGTTCACGACGATCTGGTTGTCGGCGACGTTGGCGCAGTGCTGCTCAGCCCGAAGAGCAAGTGCCACCCCAGGCGGAGGCGGGTAGTACGGCGCGCTCGTGCGACAGCCGAAGTTATTGCATGCATCCACATAGTACGCAGCTCCTGGAACGTACTCGAGGCCGAACCCGTTGATGACCGTATTCGAGGGACCAGAGCGATAGCCCTGGTCATGAGACACGAAGTAGGTAGTGGCTCCGGCTGGTGTGGTCCAGCTCAACGAAACAAAGTCGGACACGCTGCCCGTCACGATCGGCGCACTGGCAGGGCAGCCGGGAAGGTCGTAGACCGCAGAGATGGACGGACTTCGACCGACCGAGTTCTCCGCGTACACCGTGGCACTCACACGCTGCGCAGCCTGACGACAGTCATCTGGCAACGGCCCGAGATCGTCCAGGTTGCACGCAGTACCGATGGAGCACGGAATCTCCCACGGTTCTTGACCACCGGTCCGTGCAGTCGCGACATCTCCACTGAAGAAGAACTGCATGTCCTCGTCACCGTTCCCGTCGAAGTCCGCGACCCACGCCATCGAGAACATCAAACCGGGGCCGGTGGTGAGCGAAACCGGGATTGGCGGACCCGCAGGCACGACTGCGTTGCTCAGGTCGCTCCACTCCCCAGCACCGATCTCGTTGATCGCACGGATACGGAACCGGTACTCCGTGCCGTTGGTAAGGCCGCTGACCGTGCCCGATCCGTCGCCGACGAACGCTCGGACGGCGCCGTTGACCTCGACCTCGAAGCTCGAGATCGCACAGCCGTTGGGATCCTGGCCGCTGAAGGTGACGGTCGCCTCCTGGTCACCTCGCTCGGCCGAGATCGACGTCGGCTGTTTGGGTGCACCGCAGGGTGTGACGGGCGCCGACTCGGAGCTCCACTCGCCCCACCCCTGCCGGCTCTCGGCGCGCACCCGGAACGTGTACGACTCGCCATTCGTGAGGCCTTCCGCCCGGATGTTCTGCTGGCCGATCGAGACGGCGGTGGTCGCTTCTGCGCTCCCATTGCGGCGACGCTCGATCTCGTAACCCTGCATCGGCTCGCAGTCGTTGGATTCGGGCTGCTGCCAGGCCACATCGGCGAAGAGGTCGCCTCGTTCGGCCGACGGCTGCGGCGGCGCCAAGGGCACCCCGACAGCGCACTCGGGAACCGAGAACCCACTCCACTCCGACCACAACGGTTGGCCAGCTTCGTCGACTGCCTCGTTCCGCGAGCGGACCCGGAAGCTACAGCGCACACCGCTCGAATCGAGGTCGAACACGTCGCTCACAACGTTGCCTTCCACCGTCTTCCCGTCGACCGAGCACTCACCGACCTCGATCTGCTGCTCCTGCAAGGGGCTGCCTTCGTTGAAGCTGGCTGCCCAGGTGAGTTGGACGCTGGTCGGGTTTCCGTCGATGAACTGCACGGTCGGAGTGCCCGGAGGATCGGGGCGTTTGTCGGGACGGACCGGCGACGATTCGGCTGATGGCACCGACCACTGCTCTGCTTCGTTCTGGGCGCGCACCGCAAAGCGGTACTCGGCACCCGGGGTCAGACCGGTGACGGTGTAGCTCGGGTTGTTGCCGCCCACGCTGATCGCTCGTGATCCTTCCGCGCTGATGACGATCACTTCGTAGTCGACGATCGGGGCGCCACCGTCGGCGGCCGGTTGGTTCCAGGTCAGGGCGACCGACTCTGGCCCGGCAACCGTCGGGTTCGGCTGCTGGGGAGCGTCGGGCGGGCCGATCACGGTGACCGTGATGGTCCCGGTCTGCACTGCGCCCGGCATCTCGGCGCCCCGGCTGTCGGCAACGGTGAACTGCACCACGGCGATGCCGTTCCAGTCATCACCGGCGGTGACGGTGATCCCGTCCCCGGCGCTGGCCGCTCCGATGACACCCTCGACGATGACGGGGTCACCGGCTAACGAGAGCGACGGGTCGCCGGGCAACTGGCTGACGGAATCACTGAGCACCGGGAAGGTCTCGGACTCACCGGCGATGAGCTCGGTTTCGTAGCTGACCACGACGGGCGGCGGAGCCGTGCTCGGGAGCACCGTCACCGTGAGCGTGGCGGTCGCCGTCTCCCCCTCGAGATCGGTGGCGGTGACCACGATCGGGAACTGGGGGGAACCAACCGTCGATGCCGGTGCGATCAGGGTCAGTGTGTCCCCACCTCGGGTGACGTCGAGCACGCCCTCGCCGCCGAGTTGCTCGATCTCCAATGCGAGGGTGTCGTCGGGCAGATCGGGGTCGGTGAAGAGCCGTGCGAGTTCGAAGGTCCCTCCGGGCTCTTGCCCGGCTTCGATCTCGATGAATTGGTTGACGCCCTCCGGCGGCTCATTGGGGATGATCACGGTGAACTCGACACGGCCGGTCACCGGGGTGTTGACGTTGTCCGTCACCGTGAAGGTGAACCAACCCGTGCCGCTGAATCCGACGAGCGGTTGGTAACTGGTCACCCGTGCGTCGGCGGCGCCGTCGAGCTTGCGAGCTGCGGTGTTCTGTGAGTTCTCGACGCGGAAGACGAGGTCGTCGCCGTCGTCGTCGATGACGAACTGGGCGAGATCGAGGGTGAGCGTGACACCGGGCTCGTGAGGTTCGCTCAGCACGATCGGATTCCGGGTGATTCGAGGTGCGACATTCGGTGTCACCGAGATGGTGATCGCGGCGCTACTCACGAGCGCGGCACCAGCATCGTCGAACTCGTCGGTGTCCTGGATGCGGTAGTCGAGCGCGTAGCTCTCACCTGCCCAGTCCGGAGGAATCGTCACGACGAGCGTGTTGCCCTGGATCGTCGCATTGGGGTCGGTGGGTGCCAGCACTCGGAGTGTCGCTGGATCGCCGCCCGGCTCGCAGTCGCTGTAGCGGCCGGTAAGGGCGACCTCGACGGTCTCGCCCGCGCGGTATTGCCCTGGCACCCGGATGGGCTCGACACACGGGGCGACATCGGCCAGATTCGGTTCGATCACGACCGTGACGCTGGCCGTGTCGGTCAGACCCGATTCGTTCTCGATCGTGTAGTCGAACACGAGCTCGACGGCGTCTCGCAGTGCGTCGGGGACGTCGAAGGTGAGATGGTTCGGTTGCGGACCGCCGACGGCGACCGCTTCAGTGTCGAGACCGAGGTCGTCGAGCGACACAGCCGACGTGGTGCTGACGATCCGGAGATCTTCGCCGCGCGGGTCGGTGTCGTTGCGGAGCACGTCGAGCAGTTGGCGCCCTTGACCGGCTTCGAAGATGAAGTCGGCTTCCGGGGTTCCGTCGCCGGGATCGTTCCGGGCATTGGGCGGCAGTGGCTGATCGAGCGCCGGGATCACGCCGACCGTGACGAACCCCGTGGATTCCGTCCCGAACTCGTCTGCGACTGTGTACGTGAACGAGTCGCGTCCCGTCTCCCCGCGACGCGGGGTGTAAACGATCCGACCGCTGTCGGAGATGTCGGCTCGACCCTGCAGCGGCGGATCCACGCGCACCAGCTCGATGGGGTCCGACTCGGCGTCGGAGTCGTTACCGAGAACATCGATCTCGATGGGCACGTCACGGCGTGTGACGACCCGGTCGGGACGAGCGATCGGGCCGGTGTTCTCGACATCGTCATCGAGGACGCGACCGAAGACGAGGGCGGACGAACGCGCACCGGCGACGTCCTCGACGGTGTAGCTGAGCTGGAAGTCACGCCGCCCGCCGAGCGCTTCGAGACTGCCGATCGTCACATCGAGCCACTGGCCGTCACCACGAACGACCGCATCGACCAGGCCTGGCCCACTCTCGTTGTCGGGACTGAGCACCTCGACGTCGGAGATCGTCACTGGCTCGCCTTCGGGGTCGTAGTCGTTTCGGACCGGGAAGATGCGCTGCGAGCGATCAGCTCGGACGGAGATGCTGTCGTCCACAGCGACCGGAATGGCGTTGTCGACGGTGCTCCCGGACGAGCTGACGAAGATCGTCGCCTCGTTGGACGTCAGCGTTCCGTCCGAGAGGACGTAACGCACTCGTTGTGCAACACCCGCACCAACACCATCGATGCTGAGGCGCATGCCGACGCCCGGCACGAGTTCGACGTCAACCCCCGGGTCGACCGCGAGGAACGTGACGTCGACGGCGTCGCCGTCGGGGTCCCCGTCATTGTCGAACACGCGAACCAGACGGGTTTCACCGATACCGAGCACGACGTCGTCGCGAACGGCGATCGGTGCCCGGTTCTCGGCATCGACGACGTCGACCCGGACGTGTGCGGTGTCGACCGCCTGCCGGTTCGAGACCGTGTATTCGAAGACGTAGGTTCCCGCCTCCGCCGGCTCGAAGTCGAACTGACCATCCTCCGAGATCGACACCTCGACACCGTCACCGAGCTGTGGCCCGCCGACCTGCCGGACCTCCGGGAGGGTCGAGAGTGGCGCCCCGTCGGGATCGACGTCGTTGCTGAGCACGTCGAGCCGCACACGATCCCCGACGGCCGTCTGGACCTGGTCGTGACGGGCATCGGGTTGGCGTGACTCGTTCTCTTCGTCGACGGAGACGATGAGAAGGCCGTCGGCCTGCTCGCCGCGATCGTCCTCGACGACGTAGGGCAGCTCGTAGGTGCCCTTGACCGGCGGCAACTCGAGCACCACCACTCCCGAGGGGTGCTGCGATGCCACGCGCACCTCACTTCCCGGACCGCCTGCACTGACCATCTTGAGCGGGTCACCCTCCGGGTCACGGTCGTTCTGGATCAGGTTGGCCGTGATCTGGAGGCTGGCGCCGGCCCAGACCCGCAGACGGTCGGGTACGGCCTCCGGCCCGAGATTGTCTTCACTGCCGTGCACGGTGAACGTGATCGACGCCGTTGCAGATCCACCTCGGCCATCGGAGATCTCGTAGCCGAGGGTGATCGTGCCTTCCGGGGTGGACGATGTCCGCTGAGCGACCACGATGCCGCTGAGGTCGGGCGCGGCGAAGACCTCGAGCGAGTCGCCGATCTCCCCGGCCGGAACCGTGATGCTGTCAGGCACCACGGCGAGCACGTCGCCGTCGGGATCGATGTCGTTCGCCAGTACGTCGACGAAGACATCCCTGCCGGGCCGTGTGCCCGCTTCGTCATCGTTCGCCTCCGGAGCCTCGTTGACGTCATCACCGTCGACATCGTCCGCTTCCGTCACGTCCGCCTGCGGGTTGTCGGGATCGAACTCCTCGACCTCGACACCGTCCTCGACTTCGTCCGCATCGTCGGCCTCGTCGGGATCGGGGCGCTCCAGCGAGCGGACGAGTTCGAGCTGATCGTTCGGCAACCGTGCATGCCCGTTGAGCTCATCGAGCACGACCGATCCGTTCACGGCTCGGAAATGGGAGTCGCTGGGAATGCCCGGATCATCCTCGTCGTCGAACGGCAACACCCGGGGTCCGAAGCCGTCCCCCCAACACGCCTGGCTCAGCTGCGGACCGTTGACCCGATCGTCCAGCAAGCCGTAGAAACAGCCATCGAGAACGAGCGGCCGCTGCTGCGGATGGTCGACGATCAGATCGTCGTCGATGCCCGCATTGGTGATCGCACCGGACCCGTCCAGGCGGGTGACGAACCAGCTGCCGTCCTCGAGAACGGCGCCCACATGCAGACGATCACCGCCCGGACGCTGAAGATGGCGAACGTCGACACCTGGCGACTCGAGTTCGCGCGTGCCTTCCGGAGTGACGATCAGCCACCGGACGCCATCGACGATGACCACGGCGTCACCCGCCGCCGTCACCTGTTCGGGGTCGATCTCTGCCGGGAGGTCGACCCACTCGGCCGAACCATCGGCCGGGAAGGCGACCCTCGCTCGTTGATCCGAAGCTGCGCCGAACACCAAAGCCGCCGCCGACGTGCCATCCGGAAGCGTTCGGATGACCATGCGGCTCGGCTCTGGGGCGCCCAGGACCTGCTCAGCGTCGAAGAGCGGGAACCCCGTCGGATCTCCGCTCAGCGCAGCCGTGTCGGGCCAGAACAGGGTGGACGCTTCCGGATCGAAGATCGCTGCGCCGCCAGCACGGATCCGGACCTCGAGGCCTTCGTCGAGCACGACCGGCTCGTCGACGCTCGCCCGCTGCTCATTGACCCGGAGAATGGCGTTGGTCGCCTCGTCGTGGATCAGCACCGAGCCCGGGGCTTCGAGAATCGTGCCGAAGGGCGAGAGGTTCTGGTCGACGAAGCTCGTCAGACTCCACTCGAGCGAGCTGAACTCGAGGTGCCCGAATCCGGGGCCTGTCCGATCCATGATCCAGGCACCACCGGGGTTCGACCTCGCCTGGGTGACCTCGCGCCCGTCGGCGCGGGCGGCCAGGGTCAGGATGCTCGCGATGATCGCGAGCGTCACGCGCTGCGCGATCCAACGACGGTCCAACAGACGTCTCACACCCCGACCTCCTC
>JAHDHM010000203.1 GCA_020631315.1 Acidimicrobiales bacterium | reverse complement strand
GAGGCTGGCCTTGATCGTGAGCGGCAGGAACTTCAGCTCCCGGGCCGACCACGCTGCCTCCAGATTCGCGACAGAGCCATCGGCGGTGATGTGACCCCACGCGTTCGTGCCGTCCGGATCTCCCGGCTGGAACGGCAGACCGAACATCGCCGCCAGATCCCAGCCGACCATCAGCTCCAGGAACGTGGTGAGCGTCGACGCCTGCACCGTCACGTTGTTCGGGTTGTGCAGCATCGTCGCGAAGTAGCCGAGCATGCCCGGCACCAACGTGTCCCAGAGCATGTGGCCCTGATACCGCGATGCGAAGTACGGCGTGGCGTGTTCGTCCAGCAGGTCGAGCAGCTCACGGAACCGATGCTCGAGGCGGGCCTGGGCGGCACCGAACGCCGGATACGCCCTGACCCGATCGGTCACCGCGGCAGGATCACCCGGCAGATAGCCGCGCCGGTACTCGCCCGTGCGTTCGATCGCCTCGCCGATCAAGCGGGCGAACGTCGCCTCGTTCTCGGCTCTCGGACCGAGGAACAGCGCGGCGACATCGGCCTCCGCCGGATCCACCGAGAACGAGGGCAGGCGTCGACCCGCAGGTGCGAGCTCGCCCAGAGCCGCTGGGTTGGGGTGCGGTGAGTGTCGTCGATGCATCGTTCGATTCCTTCGGGTCGGCGGCGGGTCGGCGGCGGGATGGCGGGATGGCGGTGGGTCGCTAGCGGGATGGCGGCGGGATGGCGGTCGGCGGATCGGTCCTCAGGCGAGATGGCGACGAAGTGCTGCGGCTTCGGGTGCCGCCGGGTCCACGTGATCGAGGTGCACTGCGACATGGAGCGGATCGCTCGGTGCCACGTCGCCCAGCAGCTCGGCGGCAGTGGTCGCGATACGCGCCGCGAGCATGCGCGAACCGGCCAACATCGAACGCTCGTGCGCGTCGGCCAGCAGCGCTGCGGTCCGTCCACCACCGCGGTGATGGTCGATGATCGCCCGCAATCTCAGCAGCTCCGGCACCCACCAACGCTCGCCGGTCGTGTCCACCACTTCGAGTCCGGCGTCGACGTGCAGCGCGGCGGCCGGGACATCGTCGACCATGAGGTGGGTCTCGGCGAGCAGACCGTGGTGCAGCGGCAGCGCGAGCTGGGCACCCGTGCCCTTGCGCATGTCCAGCCCCTCACGGATCTGGGCCGCAGCACCGACGGGGTCGAGATCGGCCTCGGCGCGACCGCGGAAGATCATCGCGTAGGCCTGATAGTGCGGCAGGTGCATCGCGATCGACAGCTCGATCTGGTGCGCTGCGACCTCGAGTGCACGCTCGTGATCGCCGAGCAGCACGCTCAGCCCGAGCTCGTAGTTGAGCGCGTGCGCCATGCTCCACGGCCGGTCGAGCGCCTCGGCGGTCTCGGCCATGGCCGAGCAGCGCGCGATGGCGTCGGAGGTCCGGCCCATCAGCCAGTAGAGCCACACCTGGTGCGAGGAGGCGAGCACGAACGGATCCAGACCGAAGCGGGCCGAGTGCTGCGCGGCCGTGGCGGGGTCGTACAGGCCGTCGACCCGTTCGAGCAGTGTCTGCGCGGTGCGGATGTCGCCGGCGAAGAACCGCGTCGTTCCCGCCCAGGCCACGGCGTCCAGGACCTCGGCGGGTTCCCCCCGTTGCTCAGCGAGGTCGAGCACCCGTTCCGACAGTCGCAACGCCGGCCCGATCCGGGCGGTCAGCAGGTGATACGACAGCTGCCCACGTGCCGAGTCGAAGCGCTCCCTCCCGAGGCCCGTCCCACGCGACAGCTGCTCGGCCCGCTCGTAGTTGTCGATCACCTCCTCGACGCCGTAGCCGCGGGCAGCGATCAACGAGGGTCCGAGCAACAGGCGCAACGACAGCTCGGTCGGCACCGACTCGCTGAGCACGATCGTGTCGTCGAGTCGGTCGATCGCCGCGAGCGCCGAGTTGATGTGCGCGATCGCCTCCGAGTGCGCCGAGCGAGCCGCCGCGGCGCGGGCTGCGTTCGCGAACGCGACCGCTGCGGCATCATGCCGGTCAGCCGCTGCCAGATGACCTGCAACGACCTCGTCGGGCTCGTGCGACACCCCGCGGACGATGGCGTCGGCGATGAGGCCGTGCAGTGTGCGGCGCGTGGTCGTCAGGATCGACTCGTACGCGGCGTCGCGGATCAGTGCGTGACGGAACCGGTACCGCGACTCGGCGTCCTCGATGAGTCCGGCCCGAGCGAGCTCCCGCACGTCGCGGTTGATCCGCTCGACCGACAGCTGGGACACCGTGGCCACCAACTCGACGTCGAAGACGCGTCCGACAACGGACGCGACCTGCGCGGTTCGCTTCGCCGGACCCAACCGGTCCAACCGTCCGAGCAGCACCCCCTGCAGGGTCATGGGGATCACGTCGCCGGGCGACGTCTCGCCCGCCAGAACCGCACCCAACGCGCCCGACTCACGCAACGACCGCAGCACCTCCTCCAGGTAGAGCGGCACGCCTGCGGTGCGCTGGGCCAGCCAGTCCACCAGTGCCGGCGTCGACGAGCCAGCGAGGTGCTCGGCGATCTCTGCGATGGCGGCGCGATCGAGGGGCGGCAGCTGTAGCTCCCGCCCGAGCGACCCGTCGACCCACCACGGATCGAGCTCCGGACGCGTCGTCGCGATGACGAGCACCGGGGCGTCTTCGAGTCGCTCCGCCAGCCGGCTCAAGAACTCGATCGACGACGGGTCGGCCCAGTGGAGGTCTTCGAAGGTGACCAGCATCGGCCCCGTCGCCGCCTCGAGCAGGCGTTGGATCGCACCCTCGATCACGTCATCACGAACCGCCACCGACACCTGATCGGTGTCGACCTCGTCCTGGCGCGGCAGCAACCGTCGCTCCCATCCTTCGGTGCCGACGACGGTGCGCAGCGGATGGAACGGCGACGACACGGTGTGCGGCGTGCACGCCATCTGAACGAGGTGACGTGCGTCGGCAGCACCGAGCACGCTGCCCAGGAGCCGCGACTTGCCGACACCGGCCTCGCCCGTGACGACGAAGAGTTCGCCGTGTCCGTCGGCCGCCCGCCGCCACGCGTCCAACAGCGTGGTGGACTCGTGCCGCCGCCCGACCAGGGGCGACCGGTCCCCCGCACCGATCACGTCCAGTCGTGACGTCGCTCCGGTTCGGGCCAGCACTCGCCATGCCTCGATGTCGCGGCTCACCCCCTTGAGCTGCTGCGGACCGAGCGATCGCATCTCGAAGAAACCGCGCACCAGCTCGGCCGTGCTGCCGCTCACCATCACCGAGCCCGGCGCCGCGAGTGACTCGAGCCGAGCTGCGATGTTCGGCGTCTCGCCGACGATGTCCGCGAGCTCGGCCTTCTGTGACGAACCCATCTTCGCGATGATCGCCAGACCGGTGTGGACACCGACCCGCACGTCGACGTCGACGCCGTAGGCATCCACGAGGTCGGCCTTGCGCTCGGCCACCCTGGCCACGAGCTCCAGACCGGCGTGCACCGCCTGCCGCGGTGCCTCCTCGGTCGCCCGCGGATAGCCGAAGTACGCCATCGCGCCGTCGCCCATGAACCTGGCGACGTGGCCACCCGCCTCGGCGATCGCCTCTCCGACCAGCGAGTGGTACCAGCGCAGCACCTCCTGCATCGTCTCGGGTTCGATCTGATCCGCCAGCGCGGTGGAGTTGACGAGATCGACGAACGTCACCGTCACGGTCCGACGTTCGCCATCGTCGAGCGGCGTGGGCGCAGCGGCGCGACGGCGCCGCCGTTCGGAGCGGGCCAGTAATCCCGCCGCTTCGACGTTGTCGGCGTCGAGTTCGAGCACCTCTCGCGCGAGCCGGGCGGCCTCGTCCCACGCGCCGGCGGTCGAGGCGTCATCGGCGCGGTCGAGCAGATCGTCGACCAGGCCCGCGAGCTCCTCGTCGCCCGACAGCGTCGCCCCTCCCCCGTCGTCGTCACGCACCGAGACCGCGTGAACGAGCCGACCGTAGCATCCGGACACCTCTGGTCGCCTGGGCCCAGACCCTGGACCGTGGCACGGACAGGCGAACCCGGCCGTGATGCCTGCCGGGACGACGAAGGCCCTGCGCGTCTGCTGAGATGGGCGCCGTGACCGGCCAGACGACCCCATCGGAGCTGCCCCATTGGGACGAATCTCCGAACGATCCGGCGACGGCGATCTGCCAGGTGAAGGCAGCGATCCGAGCACGGATCGAGGCGTCAGGCCGCACCGTCGACGACGTACTTGCCGAGCTGGAGGCACGACTCGCCCCACAGATCGCCGACGTGCAGGCCGCGGTCGCCGCGACCGGCACCGCATGGCCGATCGTGCACTACGACGACCTCGCGGCCGGACGGGGCCTGGACGAGATCGCGGAACAGGTGCACCGGCGTGGCGTCCTCGTCGTCCGTGGCCACTTCGACCGCCAGCAGGCGCTCGACTGGGACCAGTCGATGGTCGACTACCTCGACGCCAACGACTTCGACGACGTCTACGGCGGCCCCGGCGACGAGTTCTTCAGCTCCGTCGGCTCGAAGCCCGAGATCTACCCCGTCTACTGGTCACCCGCCCAGATGGAAGCCCGCCAGAGCGACCGGATGGCCGTCGTCCAACGGTTCCTCAACACCCTGTGGCACTGCGACGACGACCGGTACGACGTCGACGTCAACGCCATGTACCCCGACCGGGTCCGTCGGCGCCCGCCCGGCACCGACTCGAACGGCCTCGGCGCCCACATCGACCCCGGCACACTCGACCTCTGGATGAAGCCGAGCTACCAGCAGGCCTTCCGCCACGTGTTCTCCGGCGAGCTCGACGAGTTCGATCCGTGGGACGCCACGCATCGCATCGACGGCACCCAGTACGAGGGCACGACCATGACGTCGGTCTTCCGCACGTTCCAGGGCTGGACCGCGCTGTGTGACATGGACGCCGACCAAGGCGTGCTGTTCGCCGTGCCGATCCCCGACGCCATCGCCTACCTGCTGCTCCGCCCCCTCGCCGACGACGTGCCCGACGACGACATGTGCGGCACCGAGATCAGCTACTCGTTCCCCGTCACCGCACAGTGGCATCAGCTGCTGCTCGATGCCGTCAGCTCGATCCCCGACGTGCGTGCGGGCGACTCGGTCTGGTGGCACGGCGACGTCATCCACGGCGTCGCCCCGGTGCAGGACCAGCAGGGATGGGGCAACGTCATGTACATCCCCGCCGCCCCCTGGTGCCCCCGCAACGAGCGCTACGCCGAGCAGGTGCGGGCCGCGTTCGCCGACGGATCGAGCCCCAGTGACTTCCCCGAAGAGCACTACGAACGCGGCTGGCCCAACCGCTTCGGCCTCGCCGACCTCAACGAGACCGGCCGCCGCTCCCTCGGCCTCACCTGACCCGCTCGATCAGGCAGGGGTCGCTGTCCAGACCTTCGGCAGCAGATCGGTGCCGGGGCGATCGCCGTGGGTGAGGCCGTGCTCGGCGAGGATGTCGGTGAAGTCGGGGTCCATGCCGACGTCGCGATGGGCGATGCGCACGTCGTCACCCAACCACTTCGACGTGAACACCTCGAGACCCGCGTCGTCGGCCAGCTGACCAGAGCCGCCATGGAGGATGCGGCTGTTGAACACCACGCAGTCGCCGGGTTCCATCGCCCAGCTGACGACACCATGTGCGGCCCGGTCGGCGTCGATGTCGGGGATGTCGGCGCTGGCGATGGCCGAGAAGTCGCTGCGATCGACGTCGACCTTGCCGTCGGGGTTCAGCACCCAGAAGTCGGGCTGATCGAACACATCGGACCGCAGGTGCGAGCCCGGCACGAACGCCAACGCGCTCGCCGCCGTCACCGGCACCAGCGGCATCCACACCGTGCACGTGTCGTGGCCCGACACCGACCAGTACGGCTCGTCCTGATGCCACGGCGTCTCGAACTGCGAGCCGGGCGACCGCACGAACACGGCGTCGAAGTAGAAGTGCACGGCCGACGAGCCGAGCAGCCGGCCGGCGATCTCACCGGCGGGCGACTCGTGCACGAACCGCTGATACTCGGGCACGCCGTGCCAGGACATGGCGTCCCAGAACATCGTGCGCCCGGCCTCGTCCCGATCCCAGATCCGAGAACGCTCAGTCGGCGCCGCCATGTGGCGAGTCAGGCCGGCACGCAGCAACTCGATCCACTCCGACCCGAACATGCCGCGCAACATCACGACGCCGTCACGCCGAAACGCATCGATCTCGCCGTCGCCCAGCGGCCGCACCAGTCGTGTCATGTCGCGGTCTCCATGCAGCTCGCCGGCTCGCTGTCCCACCCCGGTCCTACACTTTGCCGCATGACCACGATCGAAGTGCCCGAAGAGGTCGCAGCTGCGCTTACCGCTGCTGCCGCCGAGCGGCGCCTCACCGTGGCTGAGTTCATCGCCGAACTCGTCAGCACCGTCCAGGACAACGCCCTGGACAGCTTCATCGGCGTTGGAGCATCCGGGCTGACCGAGCCGGTCGACGTCCCCGCCGAGCGTGCAGCGCTGGCAGATCGGCAGCACACAGCCACCATCTGATCGAACGGAGCAGCGTCGCTAGCGGGCGCCGCCGTCGACGCGCATGACGGTGCCGGTGGTGAAGCCGCTCGTGCGGCTGGCCAGGTACAGCGCGGCGCCGACGATCTCGTCGGGCTGGCCGCCGCGCTGGGCTGCGTAGGCGCCACGGGCATGCGACTCGAACGCGTCCATGTCCCACGCCTTCGAGATGTCCGTCAGGAACGGGCCCGCCATGATGCAGTTCACCCGCACCGACGGACCGAACGCGAACGCCATCGACCGGGTCAGCGCGTTCAACCCCGCCTTCGTCGCACCGTACGGCT
>JAHDHM010000202.1 GCA_020631315.1 Acidimicrobiales bacterium | reverse complement strand
AGCATCGGCAGTCGCGCCGTCGGCGACGTCACCGAGTGAGGCGATCGCTCGTCCGCCGGCAGCGACGATCTCGTCGACCACCGCAGCCGAGCGTTCCGCGGAACGCCCCTGCACCACGACCGACGCGCCAGCCGCGGCGAGTGTTCGAGCACACGCCGCGCCCATGCCCGACGTCGCACCGGTCACCAGTGCGACCTTGCCGTCCAACTGACCCACGGCTACTCCTCGATCCCTGCCTGCCAGCGACGCCAACGGGCGTTCATGGCGATGCCCCAACGGTTGAACGGGTCGGGGTAGTTGCGGCTCGGGCTGCCGCTCAACAGCGGCATCAACGGATGGGTCTCACCCATCATGTGCTCGGCCAGCAACTTGCCCGACGTCGTGCCCTTGGCCATCCCGACACCTTGGTACGCCATCGTCGACCACACACCGGGGGCGAGCTCACCGCACACACCGGCACCGTTCCGGGACAGGCTGAGCGCGCCGCCCCACGTGTACTCGAACTCGACGTCGGGGAGCATCGGGTACCGGTTGCGGAACGACTTCTCGTGCACGGCCCGGATCTTCTCCCGACCCTTCTGGAAGTCCGACCGACGGCTGAACGTGTACTGGTTGCGGATCAGGATCCGCCGCTCCGGCAGCCGCCGCACCGACGTGCCCGCAGGGTGCGCCGGGATGATGGCGTAGTGGTCGAGGCCGCCCAGGCGGTCGACCTCGTCGTCGGTCAGTTCCCTGGACATCGAACCCCACGTCATCATGGGGATCAGCCGGTTCTTCATGAACCCGAACGCCTCGCCGAACCCGTTGGCGGCCAACACCAACGACGGCGACACGATCGTGCCCCTCGCCGTGCGCAGCGTGTGGGGTGGTCCGTAGTCGAGGTCGGTGACGGGCGAGTTCTCGAACACCAGCACGTTGTCGGGCATCGTCGCAGCGAGACCGGCTGCGAGTGAGGCCGGCTGGGCGACGACACTGTGCGGTGCGAGCACGCCACCGATGTAGAAGTCGGTGCCGAAGCGACGGCGGCACTCGGCGGCGTCGAGGACCGAGTAGTCCTCGTCGATGGCGTCCAGCGACTTGGTGAACGTCTCGAGGTATCGCTCGCCCTTCGACGACGCTGCGGCGTGCACCTTGCCCTCGTGGCGCCAGTCGCACTCGATGCCGTTCGTCCGGACGATGTCGGCCAGGTAGTCGATGCCCATCCGGTTGAGGGCGATCTGTTCCTTGGCGCCGTCGGGGTCCTCGTCGAACGACTTGGCCCGGATGTTGTGGGCGTGGTCGATGATGAAGCCGCTGCACCGACCGGCTGCGTTGTTGCCGACCCGGCCGGCTTCGACGAGCGCGATCGACGCGCCGGGGTCGAGTTCGGCCAACCGGCGGGCCGCGGCCAACCCGCCGTAACCGGCGCCGACGACGACGTGGTCGACGTGCAGCTCGCCCGTGAGCACGGTCGGTTCGGGCAGCGGATCGAGGATCTCGAGCCAGCCGTTCTGCCGGTCGTAGTTCGGCGCGAACGAGACCTGATGGGTCCGCCCCTGCGTGGCGGTCACGACAGGTCGATCCACACGGTCTTGAGTTCGGTGTACTGCTCGTGGGCGGCGATGCCGTTGTCACGCCCGCCGAAGCCGCTGAGCCCGAACCCGCCGAACGGCGTGGTGATGTCGCCCTCTCCGTAGCAGTTGACCGTGACCGTGCCGGCGTTGATCATCCGCCCCGCCAGGTGCGCGGTGCGCACGTCGCTGGTGAAGATCGACGCGGCGAGGCCGTACTCGGTGTCGTTGGCGAGGGCGATGGCCTCGTCGGCGTGGTCGAAGACGCTGACGGCCAGCACCGGTCCGAACACCTCTTCTCGGGCCACCCGCATGTCCTGCGTGACGCCCTCGAGGATCGTCGGCGCCACGTAGCAACCGCCGGAGTCGGCGCGCACCTGAGTGCCACCCGTGCGTACGACCGCACCCTCCTCACGAGCGATCGTGATGTTGGAGAGGATCTTCTCCATGTGACCCGGCTCGATGATGGCGCCGACACGCGTCTCGGGGTCGAGCGGATCACCGACCACCCAGGCGTGCAGTGCTTCGTCGATGCGTTCGAGGACCTCGTCCACGAGCGATCGGTGCACGATCAAGCGCGAGTTCGACGAGCAGTTCTGCCCGGCGTTCCAGAAGATCGACTCGCACGCGTGCTCGGCGACCTTGTCGAGGTCGTCGGCGTCGGCCATGACGACCATCGGGTTTTTGCCGCCGCACTCGAGCAGCACTCGCTTCAGGTTCGAGTCGGCGCTGTAGCGGAGGAACATGCGCCCGACCTCGGTCGAGCCGGTGAACGCAACGCAGTTGACGTCGGGGTGCTTGCCGATGGCGGCGCCGGTCGTCTCACCGAAGCCCGGGACGACGTTGAGCACGCCGTCGGGGATACCGGCCTCGATCGCCAATTCGGCGAGACGGATGGTCGCCATCGACGTCTGCTCGGCGGGCTTCAACACCATCGTGTTGCCGGCAGCCAGCGCCGGGCCGATCTTCCAGGCCGCCATCATCAGCGGGAAGTTCCAGGGCAGCACCGCGCCGACGACGCCGATCGGCTCGCGCACGATCATGCCGACGTTGCCCCGGCCGCTCGGCGACAGTTGGTCGTAGAGCTTGTCGGTGGCTTCGGCGTGCCAGCGCAGGGTGGCGACCGTCTCGGGCAGGTCGATGGTGGAGGTGTCGAAGATCGGCTTGCCCGACTCGAGCGTCTCCAACACCGCCAGCTCGTCGGAGTGCGCTTCGATCAGAGCGGCGAACCGCAACATCAGGCGCTTGCGCTCGGCCGGCGGCATCTGGCCCCACGGCCCGCTGGTCAGCGCGTTGCGTGCCGCGGCGACTGCACGGTCGACGTCGTCGGCCAGGCACTCGGCCACGTCGGCGAGGTGCTCGCCCGTCGCCGGGTTGGTGGTGGCGAACGTGCCACCCGCGGCGGCCTCGACCGAACGGCCGCCGATCACGGCTCGGGTCGGCAGTGTCACCGATGCCGCCAGTGCGGCCGGATCGAACTCGATGCTCATCGTTCCCCCTCAGACGCTGCAGCAGACACAGCGTTGGCGTTGGATTCGGTGTGGCGGCCGACGCCGGCACGCTCGGTCATCTGCACGAGCCAGTCGCGCTCGTCCTGCCACTCGCGGAACACGAGCCGGTCACGGTCGACCCGGTTCACCGGCAGCGTCGACAGCGCGGTCTGCAACGCGACCCGACCCTGACGCGACATCGGCATCACCGGACGGCGGCACGGCCCGACCGGTCGGCCGACCATGTTCGTGGCCGTCTTCACGGCCGAGTTGTACTCGGCGTCGACGTTGTTCTCCCAGAAGAACAGGTTGGCCGGCAGCATCCGGTCCCAGAGCTCCATGGCCTCGGCGTGGCGGCGCTCCTGGATGAGGTTCCACAGCTGCACGCACTCGTGGGGCATGACGTTGGCGGCGCCCCAGATCCACCCGGCGGCGCCCGACATGATCGCCCACGGCGCCAGCGGGTCGGCCCCGGCGAGCACGTTGCCGCCGATGCCGATCAGCTTCTGGAGCCGGATGAAGTCACCCGTCGAGTCCTTGATGTAGTCGATGTTCTCCATCGCCACGAGCTGCCGGTACAGGTCGGGGTGGATGTCGAAGCCCGAGTTGACCGGGATGTTGTAGAGCACGATCGGGACGTCGAGCGCCTTGGCCAACTTCTCGTAGTGGTAGAGCACACCCCGCTCGAACGGCCCCTCGAAGTACGGCGGCAGCACCATGACGGCGGTGGCGCCCTGGTCGGCGGCCCGTCGTGAGTTCTCGATCGCGTCGACCGTCGTGATGGCCGACGTCTGGGCGATGACGGGGATGCGGCCGTCGACGATCTCGCAGCCGAGGGAGATGATGCGGTCCTTCTCCTTGGTCGAGAGGAACGCGAACTCGCCGGTGCCGGCACACAGCACGAGGCCGTGGACGCCGGCGTCGATGAGGCTCTCGATGTGGTCGCGCAGCCGACCCTCGTCGAGCACCTCGCCGGAGTCGTCGAACGGCGAGGTCATCGCCGCACAGACCCCGTGGAGGAGTGAGTGTTCAGTTCGTTGCATCGGTCAGCTCACGTTGTCGGGTAGCTCGGACTCACGCCGGGCGACGAAGTCGTCGAGTTCGGCGATCACGTCGTCGGGCATCGGCGGCATCTCGTGCTCGGCGAGCATCTGGCGGGCCTTGTTGACGCCCCGGGCTTCGAGGTCGAGGCCACCCTCGGCGGCCCACTGCTCGTAGCCGTTGGCGTCCATCAGCTCGGGCATGGCGAAGGCGGTCTCGAAGTTGGCGAGCGTGTGGGCGGTGCCCAGGTAGTGACCGCCGGGTTCGATGTCGCCCATCGAGTCGATGGCGTCGTCGAGCCCGTCGAGGCTGACGCCCTCGGCGAAGCGGCGGAACAGCTCGGCCTGCTCGGCGTCGATGGCGGCCTTGGCGTAGCTCTGACTCAGCGCCGACTCGAGGTAGCCGGTCGTCGAGAGCACGAAGTTCGCCCCGGCGAGCACGACGCCGTACATGTTGCGCGCTGCTTCGTAGCCGGCCTGGGCGTCGACCTGCTTCGACGCCGAGCACATGCCACTGCAGCGCCACGGCAGGTCGTAGTAGCGGGCGAGCTGACCGGTCAGCAGGTTGATGTGGCAGATGTCGGGCGTGCCGGCCTGCGGCGCGCCGCTCTTCATCGACACCGTCGCCGCCCACTGCCCGAACACCGCAGGAGCGCCCGGACGGACGAGCTGGCTGAACGCCACACCGGCGAGCGCCTCGGCGTTGATCTGCACGATCGAACCGACGGTGCTGGCCGGGGTGCTGGCGCCACCCAGCACGAACGGCGAGAACAGCATCGCCTGGTTGTGGCTGGCGTAGACCTTGACCGCGTCGAGCATCGTCGAGTCCCACACCAGCGGCGAGTTGGCGTTGGCCAGGCACGTCATGATCGTCGTGTCCGAGGCGAGCTCGTCGCCGTAGACGATCTTGGCCATCGCCATCGTGTCCTCGGCCCGCTCACGTGACGTGACGGCGCCCATGAACGGCTTGTCGCTGTGGCGCATGAGGCTGCGGACCATGTGCAGGTGGCGCTTCGGGACCGGGATGTCCATCGGTTCGCACAGCACGCCACCGGCCATCTGCATGGCAGGGGAGACCTGCGCCATCTTGGCGAAGTTGTCGAAGTCCGCCATCGTCGCGTTGCGACGCTTGCCGTCCATGTCGAGCACGAACGGCGCGCCGTAGGCCGGGGTGAACACCGACTTGCGCCCGCCGAGCGTCACCGTGCGCTCGGGGTTGCGCGACACCATCGTGTACTGCGACGGCGCCGTCGAGATGGTCTCCATCAGCAGGCCACGGTCGATGCGGACCCGATGCCCGTCGACGTCGGCGCCTGCCGCCTTCCACATCGACGCCGCCTCGTCGTCACGGAAGTCGATGCCCGTCGTCTCGAGGATCGTCATCGTGCGGTCGTGCAGCGTGTCGATCTGCTCGGGCGACAGCAGGTCGAGGTAGGGGATGCCCCGGTCGAGCTCGGTCAGGTACCGGGTGGGCTTGGCTTCCCTGGCCTTGCGTCGGGCGCCGCGGCCCCGACGCCCGCCGCTGGACGGCGCGTCCGGTGCTGCGGTGTCGGTCTCGTCAGCGGTCATGCTGCCTGCTCCGTGTCGTCGAGTTCGTCGGTGATGGTCGCCTCGAGGGCGTCGATGAGGTCGTTGGCGCCGGAGGCGCTTGCGCTGGTGTGCGCGCCTCGGCGGATCACGTAGGTGACGGCGGGAGGTGTGCCGAGCTGGTCGGCGGCGCTCCACTCGGCCATGGCGGTGGTGACGTTGCGGCGGTTCAGTACGGCCACGCCGATGCCCGCTTCGACCGCGGCCTGCACGCCCTGGATGCTCGGGCACTCGAGCACGGTGCGGAAGGCCATGCCTGCGTCGTCGACGGCGGCCGCGAACCAGGGTTGGTAGAGACAGCGTTCGCCGAAGCCGATGTAGGGCACGGTGCCATCGGCCTTGCGAGGGTCGGTGGCGTCGCGGGCGGTGGCGACGACGAGGTCGTCTCGCCAGAGCACGCGGTCGTCACTGCGGGGCGGATCGCCCACGACCTGCAGGAGTGCGAGGTCGACGTCGCCGTCGTCGAGCCAGCTGCTGACGACGGCACTGTCGTGCACCCGGATGCGCAGATCGGCTTCGGGATGCTGGCGGGCGAAACGGCTGGCGACTCTGGCGAGCTGCGCGGCGGCGATCTCCTCGTTGCAGCCCAGCCGGACGGTGCCGCTGAGATCAGAGCGCTGCAGGTGGTCGACCGCAGCGTCGTGGGCGTCGATGATGCGGTCGGCGTGGGCGAGCAGTTCCTGCCCGTCGACGGTCGGCCGTACCGAATTGCCGTCGCGGATCAGCAGCTCGAAGCCGAGCCGCTCCTCGAGGCGCTTGATCTTCCAGCTGACGGCGCTCTGGGTCGACCCCAGTTGCTGTGCCGCCGACGTGAACCCGCCTGCGTCGGCGACGGTCCGAAGGACACGCAACGCCTCGACGTCCAGCTTCACGCGCGCCCCCTATCCCACGGCGCCTTTCGACGCCGCAGGCACCATGCCACTCCGTCATGAAACCCGTCAAGGTCATGACGAAGGTGCTCAAGTAGTTCCTCGGGTCGGGCGAATGCGTCCGCGGACGCGTCGAGGTCACCCGCTGCGGTGAACAGCCACAAGCGGCCGCGCTGCGTGGGCGGGCCGTCCGAGCGTCGGTGTCACACCCCACGGGTACTCTCGCCGGAGGCGAGAGCGCACGTGGCGGCGTCGGGTGGGCGCAACGCAAGCCGCCGCATCACCAGCGCGT
>JAHDHM010000201.1 GCA_020631315.1 Acidimicrobiales bacterium | reverse complement strand
AACTTGCTGAAGTTCTCGTCGCCGTGCATGTAGCCGACCGAGTACAGGTGGATCAGCGAGCCGACGCCGGTGACGAACAGCGCCATCGTGATCGACAGCGGATCGACCAGGAAGCCGGCCTCGACCTCGAGCGACGCGACGGGCAGCCAGTCGAACAGGATCTGCTCGTACTGACGGTGATGCTCGTCCTCGCCGAGCAGGCCGGCGAACACGACGAGCGTGACCAGGAAGGACCCGGCCGATGCGGCCGTGGCGACCCAACCGGCCATGGGCTCACCGAGACGGCGACCTGCGATGAGCAGAGTGAAGAATCCGGCCAGAGGCAGGGCCGGGATGAGCCAGACGAGTTCCAACATCGTCTACCCCTTCAACACGTTCAGATCGTCGGCGGTGGCGCCGGGCTGACGCCGCAGGATCGCGACCACCAGGCCGAGACCGACCACCACTTCGGCGGCTGCGACCACCAGGACGAAGAACACCACGGTCTGTCCTGCGATGTCGTTGAGCTGGCGAGAGAACGCCACGAACGAGAGGTTGATGCCGTTCAGCATCAGCTCGACGCACATCAGCATGACCAGCGGGTTGCGGCGCAGCAGCAGGCCGACGCCCCCGATGATGAAGAGCAGGGCACCGAGCACGAGGTACCAGTTGTCGGTGACCTCCATCAGGCGTCGACCTCCTCGTCGAGCGGCGGCTGGCGGCGCGACAGCACCACAGCGCCGATCACGGCGACGACGAGCAACACCGAGGTCAGCTCGAACGCGTAGACGTAATCGGAGAACAGCGAGTGCGCGAGCTGGTTGACGTCCGGCGTCGACTCGTCGAGCGCGGCGCTGCGGCTCTGTGCGGTGAGGGCGGGCTCGTCGGCGTTGGCCACGACCCAGCCGAGCACGGCGAGGGCGACGACGGCGAAGCCGGCCGCAGCCTCTCGTTGTCCCTTGAATCCGCCGAGCTCGATGTCGGACGCGACATCGACGCCGAGCAGCATGATCACGAACAAGAAGAGCACCACGATGGCGCCGGCGTAGACGATCACCTGCACTGCGGCGAGGAAGTGTGCTTCCTGGGCGACGAACAGCACCGCGATGCCGAAGAGCGTCATGACCAGCATGAGCGCCGAATGCACGGGGTTCTTCGCCATGATCACGCCGATCGCCCCGCTCAGACAGATGGCGGCGGCGACCAGGAAGACGATGGTGTCGACCATCAGTGATGTCCTCCGTGATCGTCGTGGTGGTCGTCGGCGTGGGCCGTGTCGTCGGCAGCGCCGTCGACGTCGACGGCAGCGGTCTGACCGAGCTCGGGCGACCCCGTAGCCGAGCCGACCAACCGACCTTGCCGATGTGCTCGACCCGACCCGCCGGCGCGGTCGCCCGCATCCAACCGGACGTGTGCTCGTCGTCGCCTTCGTGCCACAGCTCCCACGGGAGCTGCTGGGGCTTGCCGTCGTCGTCGACGACCAGCTCGTCCTTGGTGTAGATCGCGTTGGCACGGTTCGAGAACGAGAACTCGAACATCTTCGACTCGGTGATGGCCTCGGTCGGGCACGCCTCGACGCAGAGGTCGCAGTGGATGCAACGGAGGTAGTTGATCTCGTAGACGTAGCCGTATCGCTCGCCCGGGGACACCGGGTCGTCCGGGGGGTTGTCGGCGCCACGCACGTAGATGCACTTCGCAGGACAGACACCAGCGCACAGCTCGCAGCCGATGCACTTCTCCATGCCGTCCTCGTAGCGGTTGAGGACGTGGCGACCGTGGAAGCGCTCGGGCTTCGGGCGCTTCTCCTTCGGGTACTCCGTGGTGACCCGCTCTTCGAACAGCCGTCCGAAGGTGACCTTGAATCCGTCGAGATAGCCCATGATCAGCGTCCGATCTCCCGGGACGACTCCTGGTCCCTGACCCACGCACGGTCGCCTGCGGCGAACGCAGCGCTCAGCAGCGCCATCGAGATCACGCCGATGACGAGGCCGCCGACGATGAGGGCCACGGCATCGAGCTGATCGTCCTGCCACAGCAGGATGGCGCTGCGGACGAGCAGCCAGCCGAGCATCAGCGGGATGAGCACCTTCCAGCCGAGGTGCATCAGCTGGTCGTAGCGCAGGCGGGGCAGCGTGGCGCGGAACCACACGAACATGAACAGGAAGGCGAGGACCTTCAGGAGGAACCACACCGTCGGCCAGAGCCAGTCGAGACCGAAGAAGATCGGCCCGGCGGGACCACCGAAGAACAGCGTGACCATGATCGCCGAGATGGTGATCACGTTCATGAACTCGGCCAGGAAGAACAGTGCGAAACGGATCGAGGAGTACTCGGTGTGGAAACCGCCGACGATCTCCTGCTCGGCCTCGACGAGGTCGAACGGAGGGCGGTTCAGCTCGGCGGTACCGGCGATGAGGAAGACCACGAACGGGATGATGCCGCTCGCCAGCCAATACCAGCTGCGAAGGCCTTCGGACTGGGCGGCCACGATGTCGTGGGTCGACAGCGAACCGGCGAGGAGCACGACGGCGACGACGGCCATGCCGAGGGCGGCTTCGTACGAGATCGCCTGCGCCGACGCGCGCACCGAGCCGATGAGCGGGTACTTCGAACCCGAGGACCAACCGGCGAGCATGACGCCGTAGACGGCGATCGACGACATCGCCAGCAGCAAGAGGATGCCGATGGGCGGATCGGCGACCTGGAGGTAGGTCTCCTTGCCGAACAGCGTGACGGTGCCGGAGTTCGGGTCACCGTTCTCGAACACACCGCCGATCGGCACGATCGTGAACGCCAGGAACGCAGTGACAGCGGACAGGTAGGGCGCGAGCCGGAAGACCAGCGGGTCGGAGGCCTGCGGCTTGAGGTCCTCCTTGAAGAAGAACTTGATGCCGTCGGCGAGGGTCTGGAGCAGGCCGAAGGGACCGGCGACGTTCGGGCCGATCCGGTTCTGCATGTCCGAGATGAGCTTGCGCTCGAACCAGACCATGAACATCGTGGCGACCAACAAGAGGACGAACGCGACGACGACCTTCAGGCCGACGAGCGCGACATCGCCCCAGTCGATGTGGCCGCGCAGCAGCGGATCACCGAACACAGGTCTGCTCCCCGGTGGCTTCTGAGTCGGCGCGTCGGATGGTGGCGCGTCGTGAGTTGACGATGGTCATCGGCTCTCGATCCTCAGCTCGGTGACCGTGGAGCGTAGATCGATCAGCTCGGCAGCCGATCCACCTGGCTGGCGGACGCCCATGACGGCCACGCCGTCGGGGACGTCGTCGTCACCGACGAGGGGCAGCACGACCGTGGTCTGCGACGAGGTGACGTTCGCACGAGCTCCCGACTCGACGCCGAGGCGACGGAGCTGGCCGGGGTTGACGAACAGTCTTGCGTCGTCGACGAGGCCCTGCATGCTCTCGGCCATCATCGTGTTGGTCGCCTCGTCGTAGAGCTTGCGACGAGCCACGAGGCGGACCGCGTAGCCGTCGACCGAGGGTGGGTCGCCGATCTCGGGTGCGGTCCAGGCGACCGTTGCGGGCACAGCGATCGGAGCGGGAGTGGCCTCGACCTCGGTGGCGGCGGCTTCCTCGCTGTTGTCGTGTGCCTCGTCGCTGTCGTCAGCCTCGCTACCGGCGGTGGCCGCGGCGTCGGTGTCATCAGCGTCCGCCTCGTCCGAGACTGCGTCGTCGGCGGCCGGCTCCTCGACGGGAAGCGGCAGGAGCACGCCTTCCACCGCGCCCTCGGACTCGATCAGGTCGACGGTGCAACCGGCATGGAGCGGCGACACGCGCTCGATCTCGGCCCAGATGTCCTCGAGCGACGACAGACCGAGATCGCCGTCCAGGCGCCAGGCGAGCTCGACGGCGAGCATCCAGTCAGCTCGGGCGGTTCCCGGCGGGGTGATCTTCTGACCGAGGCGGCTGACGCGACCCTCGATGTTCGTGGTGGTGCCGCCGACTTCGGCGAAGCCGGCGGCGGCCAGCACGACGTCGGCCCGCTGGACCGACTCGGTGGCGAAGAGGTCGATGGCGACGACGTTGCCGACGCCGGCGAAGGCTCGCTCGACGAGATCGCGGTCAGGCACGTCAGCGAGCGGGTCTGCCCCCAGCAGCACGAGTGTGTCGAGGCGGCCGGCAGCCGCAGCCTCGAGCATGCCGGCGGTGTCGAGGCCGGCCTCGGCGGGCAGAGAGCCCCACGCGTCGCCGAACCACTCGGCGCCGTCGGCGAGGCTGACTCGGCCGGGAAGAAGACCTGGAGTGAGACCCATGTCGAGGGCGCCCATGACGTTGCCACGACGCAGTGCCGGGAGGAACGTCGCGTCGGGAAGCGCCGTGACGAGGGCACCGACTGCAGCCTCGACCTCGCTCGCAGGGCTCGCCAGCGAGGGGCGCCCGACGACGACGACGGTGTTGCCGTGGGCAAGACCCGGGTGGGCAGACGCCAGCTCGCGAGCGGCGTGAGCCAACTCACCCGGAAGGTAACGATGCGACGCTGCGGCGTACTTGGTCAGGCCGGTCGGTGCCGGCGACAGCTCGATGAGCTTCGGACCCTCGGCGCCCTTGAGACGAAGGAAGAGCACGGGCAGCTCTTCCTTGAGGTCAGGTCCGATGACGATGACGTGATCGGCTGCGCACGCGTCGGCGATGCTCGCACGGGGAATCGAGGCGAGCATGGTGGGATCGAGGCCGTCGGCGAGCTGGGCATCGACGTGATCGGTACCGATCACGGAGCGAGCGAGCTTCGACCAGGCGTAGGCGCCCTCGTTGTTCAGGCGGGCACCACCGATGATGCCGACACCAGCGCCCGCTGCGCCGTTGCGGATCGCGTCGGCGGCGGCCGTGAGTGCGGTGTTCCAATCGGTGCCGATGAGCTGCTCGTCGTTCTTGGGATCGCGGACGAACGGCTGCGAGAGGCGCTGGTCGGAGTTGATGGACTCGAAGCCGAAGCGGCCCTTGTCGCAGAGCCAACCATGGTTGACCGACTCGATGTCGACGCCCTGGTAGCGCAGCAGCTCGTTACGCGACGACTGCACGGCCACGCGGCAGCCGACCGAGCAGGTGGTGCAGGTGGACTCGGTCTCGTCGAGGTCCCACGGACGGGCACGGAAGCGGTACGGCTTCGCGGTGAGGGCGCCGACCGGGCAGATCTGGACGGTGTTGCCCGAGAAGTAGGAGTTGAACGGGTCGTCAGGGAAGGTGAGGACCTGGGTCTGGTTACCGCGGTGCGTGAAGTGGATCAGCGGGTCGCCGGCCACCTCCTTCGCGAAGCGGGTGCAGCGATCGCACAGGATGCAGCGCTCACGGTCCAGGTAGACGAGATCGCTGATCGGGATCGGCTTCTCGTAGTGGCGCTTCTCTTCGACGAAACGACTCTCGCCGGGACCGAAGGCGAGCGTCTGGTCCTGCAACGGGCACTCGCCGCCCTTGTCACAAACCGGGCAGTCCAACGGATGGTTGACGAGCAGCAGCTCGAGCATGCCCTCCTGGGCCCGCTTGGTGGTCTCCGACTCGGTGTCGACCACCATGCCGTCGGACACCGTCAGCATGCACGACGGCTGCAGACCGGGACCGCGGCCGGTGTCGACCTCGACGAGGCACTGACGGCACATGCCGACCGGCTTCATGCGCGGGTGGTAGCAGAAGTGCGGGATGTAGTGACCGTGGCGCTCGGCCGCGGCGATGAGCAGCTCGCCCTTCTCGGCGATGACCTCGGTGCCGTTGATCGTGACGACGACGCCGTCGACAGGTACCTCGGCCTCGGTGGGAGCGGTGTCGGTCATCAGTGCCCTCCGACAGGAGCGGCGACGACGGGGATCATGTCGCGCTTGGTGATCTTGGCCTCGAACTCGTCGCGGAAGAGCGTGAGCGCCGAGTGGACCGGAGCGAACGCCGACGGGCCGACGAAGCAGATGGTCGTCATCTTGTACGGGAACGGCGTGGCCTCGAGGCCGAGCTTGGACGACGACGCGTGCGGGAAGTCGCCGGGGCAGATGGTCTCGCCGACCTCGAGGAGGAGCTCGAGGTCGCGGGGCGTGCCGTGTCCCTTCACGATGCGGGTGAGGATCTTCTCGAGCCAGGTGCCGCCCTCACGGCACGGGACGCACTTGCCGCACGACTCGTGGGCGTAGAACTTCGTGAGGCTGAGAGCCGCCGTCGGGATGTCGGTGGTCTCGTCCATCACCATCACGGCGCCGGAGCCGAGCATCGAGCCGGCGGCGCCGGCCTCGCGTCCCTCGAACGGGATGTCGAGCTGCTCGGGCGTGAACCACGGAGCCGAACCTCCCCCGGGGACGAAGGCCTTGAGCTCGTTGTCGTCGCGGATGCCCTGGCAGAACTGCTCTCCGTAGAGCAGGTCGCGGAAGGTCGTGATGCCGTTGACGATCTCGTAGACGCCGGGGCGCTTCACGTGTCCGGAGACCGCGACCATGCGCGTCCCGGGCGAGGACTCGGTACCGATGCCGACATAGGCCTGCGCACCGTGGTTCATGATCCACGGCAGGTTGGCGAGGGTCTCGACGTTGTTGACGATGGTCGGCTGGCCGTAGAGGCCGATGGCGGCCGGGAAGTACGGCGGCTTCAGGCGCGGCATCCCACGGTTGCCCTCGAGGCTCTCGATGAGGGCGGTCTCCTCGCCGACCACGTAGGCGCCGGCGCCCCAGTGGAGGACGATGTCGACGCTGAAGTCGGTGCCGAGGATGTTCTTGCCGATGAAGCCGGCTGCGTACGCGTCGTTGAGGGCCTGTGCGAGGCGCTCGTGCGCCAGCGGCATCTCACCACGTACGTACAGGAAGCACTGCGAGAGGCCGGTCGCGTAACAAGCGATGAGGCAGCCCTCGATGAGCTGATGCGGATCGCGC
>JAHDHM010000200.1:1141-6872 GCA_020631315.1 Acidimicrobiales bacterium | reverse complement strand
CGGTTCAGGAAGCGCACGGCGTCGACGATTCCGTGGTTCTCCTGCCGAACCAGACGTTCCGTGGCGCCACCTGCTTCACGATGCCCACGGCCGAGCTGTCCACGGTCGTCGTGCAACTCGACAACGTGTTCGACTTCGACGCCGCGCCGGTTCGTTTCGTGGGCTGACCGGTTGGTCAGTGCAGAAGGTACGGCTGCATCGCCGTGCGGAATGCGTCTCCCTCGGCTTGTCGAGCCGCAAGGATCTGCTCGGGCGGTGTCCTCGCCGCCAGCGCGAGGCGCAGACGGGGCCCGCCGGCCAGAAGATCGAGGAACTCCGGCCGATCGAGCAGGCGGTCACCGCCGACGGCAAGCGTGGCCTCGAGCAGATGTACGCCGAGATCACCGGGTTCCACCAGCCGATGGTCGACGACCTCGATGTGTACGGCATGCACGATCTCTCCGGCGAACGGATCCGCCGGTGCCTCGAAGGTCGTGGTCGAGAACGAGACACCGGGAAGTTCGCGTGCGTTGAGCTCGGTCGCAATGGTGTCGGCATCGAGGTCCGGGGCACCGAACACGGTGAAGGGTTCCGCTGTACCCCGGCCGATGCTGAGCGTCGTTGCTTCGAACAGCACCGTTGCCGGGTAGAGCAGGGCGCTGTCCTGCGTGGTCAGTGCCGGACTCGGTGCAATCCACTCCCGATCGAGGTCATGCCATCGTGTGTGGGGGTCCCAGCCCTCCATCGCGACGAAGCGGAGGTCCAGATCATCGACGCCGTCCACCCATTCTTCGCCCACGATCGCTCGGGCCAACTCGGCCGACGTCAGCCCGTGGAGATCGGCGATCGGGTACGGGGCGATGAAGGACTCGACCGCCGCATCGCGGACATACCCGGGTGACGTGGATCGGCCAAGCGGGTTGGGCCGTTCGAGCACGACGAAGGGCATGTTCTCGGCGGCGGCCGCTTGCATCGCAAGCCCCATCGTTGCGATGTAGGTGAACCAGCGGGCTCCGACGCCCTGCAGGTCGTAGACGAGAAGATCGAGGTCGGCGAGCATGTCTGGGGTTGGTGACCGGTTCGTGCCGTAGAGGCTGTGGACGGTCACGCCGGTGCTCGGATCGATCGCATCGTCGACGAGCTCGCCGGCGCTGGTGGTTCCCCGGATGCCGTGCTCGGGTCCGAAGAGGGCACCCAGTTCGACGCGGTCGGATCGGTGGATGAGGTCGGCGAGGTGATCGGACCCCACCCGACTGTTCGTGTGCGCAACCAACCCGACCCGCAGGCCGTCCCATTCGGCGAAGTCCTGTTGGGCCACGAGGTCGGCTCCTGTGCGGAGGGGTTCGTTCGCTGGTGCCGGTGTTGTGGTGGTGCTGGTCGAGGGAGCGGTGGTGGTCTGCCGCACGGTCGTCGTCGTGCTCGACGGCTGGGGTGGGGCGTCGGCGACGGTCGGTGGAGTCGTCGTGCAGGCCGCGAGCCACCACAGCATCGGCAGAAGCCCGATGAGCAGACGTCTCACGTCAGGACGGGGGTTGCCGGCTGCGGAGCCTCGGGTGCGCCGGACCGCGTATCATCGACCCGACGTACGATCGCCGCGCCGATGGATCGCGACGGCACGAGCAGGGCGATCGCCACGATGCCATCCAGCCAGTAGTGATTGCCGGTGAGCGCGACGACGAGAAACGTGAACACGAAATGGCCGGGGCCGAGCCAACGCCATCGTGACGTCGACGCGGCGTGGGTGGCCCATCCGATCAGCGCGGCCCAGGCGACGTGGATCGACGGCATGGCCTGCAGCTGCCCGGCGATGCCGCGTCCGAGCGTGCCGTACACGGACTGGCCGTAGGCGAGGCCGGTGTCGATCATGCCGGTCTCATCGGTCAGGCGTGGTGGCGCAACGGGGATGAGTTGGATCAACAGGCACAGGCCGGTCACGAGCGCAAGGGTGTTCCGCCAGGTCCGGTAGTCCCCGTTGTGTCGCAGGAACAGCCACAGGAGAAACACGCCCATCGCGGGAACGTGGGCGATGGCGTAATACAGGTTTGCCGCCTGGGTCCAGTACGAGTGCGGAATCATTGCGGCCTGCCACACCTGCTCGTTGGGCATGCGGAGCGTGCGCTCGAGCTGCCACAACCACGCCCCTCGTTCGAGCGCTCGTTCGATGCCGAGCAGGGACAGCTGTCCGGCGAGCTGCCAGAGGCTGTAGAGCGCGGACACGATGGCCACCTCGGCCGCGACGGCCCCGAGGCGCGGGTGCGTGGTTCGGATTCGGCGCGAGAGCACCGCGAAGACAACGACGAGTACGAGTCCGTACTCCCACGGCAGCCACATGGGCTCCGACGGTATCGGTCCGCAACCCCCTTTGGCAGGTCGCGGTCAGCCGGTCAGGCGGCTCGCAGCGTCCGTTCAGCGGTCACCTCGACGTCCGTCGCCTCGACCTTCGGGGCTGCGGAGCGGACGCTGGTGCGTCCGGTGAGTGACGTGACGGTGGCTTCACCGAGAGCTTCGGCCACCGCACGGGCAAAGGAGGGCGTGGTGTTTTCGAATCGGATCACGTAGCGAGTCTCGTCCGTCATGCGATTCGCCTGAATCTCGGTGACCGTTGCCGCCGTGCTGGCGGCGCCGATCTGGACCCGCACCATCTGGTGGAGGCGGAGCTCGTGGGTGGAGTCCAGGTTGAGCGCGGCCGTCGTATTGCTGAGCTCGGTCATCGGTGTCGTGAGGCGGACGGCTCGGCGTCGAATCTGGGGGGAGGGGAGCCACACGGAAATGGTGGGTCGGTCGAGGTAGTCGAAGGTCTTCAGGGCGTTCACACCCCAATCAACGACGTGCATCCTCGATTTCTTGATGGGAAATCCTGTACCCGGTGTGGGCTGCTCGGCCCAGTTGGCTTGACGCTTCGATCGGCCTGGATCGGCTTTGCTCGGCGGCGTCAGGCGCTCAGGCGCTGCGGAGCCAGAGTTCCTCGGAGACTCGTTCGCCGTCCTGGGAACGAACCTCGTTGATGATGCGTCCGGTGATTGCGAGGAATGCGTCGGATGGCTGGATGAACTCGATCCCGCAGCGGAGGCGGTTGTCCGTCTCGACGTGTTCGTTGCGAACGATCGCGCTCGTGGACGCACCGTCGATCGTGACCTGCACGACCTGACCCTTGCGAATGCCGTCGGACTTTGAAACGAAGATCGACGCGCCAAACACCGAGAGGTCACGGGCGGGAAGTTCGGCGGTTTTTGAACGTCCGAGGATGCCCTTCTTGGGCACCCAGATTTCAAGGACGGAGTCAGTGCTGAACCGACGGGCGTTCCACAAGAAGCTGATCGGCGCAGGCCGAATGGACTTGAGGTGAACGCGACGTTGGGTCGATTCACGTGGATGTGTGGGCTTCGCGCAGGACCGCCTTTTGCACCTTGCCCATCGCGTTTCTCGGGAGCTCGTCGACAACCTCGAGGTGGGAGGGATGCTTGAATCGGGCAACACCCGACTCGAGTGCAGCGCGGACGGCGTCGAGGTCGACGGGCCCGTTGTCGCCCACGATGATCGCCACGGGAGTTTCGCCAAAGTCCGGATGCGGTACGCCGACGACGGCAGATTCCTTGACTCCGGCGACGGCGTCGATCACGAGTTCGAGTTCGCGGGGGTAGATGTTGAGTCCTCCGGAAATGATCATGTCGCTCGATCGACCTTCGAGGGTGACCCGGCCCTGATCGTCGAAGAAGCCGACATCGCCGGTGATGAAAAAGCCGTCGTCACAGTGCTCGGCCTCGGTCCGCTCGGGCAGACGCCAGTAGCCCGCGAACATGTTCGGCCCGGAGACTTCGAGCACGCCGGTTTCGCCCGGCCCGCACAAGTCGCCCGACTCGCCCCGAATCCGAACCTGGACTCCGGGGAGCGGAAATCCGACCGTGCCCGGGACACGATCACCGTCGTAGGGATTGGAGATCATCATGCCGCCTTCGGTCATCCCGTAGCGCTCGAGGATCCGTTGGCCGGTGCGGTCCGTGAACGCCTGGTGGACGGGTTCGGTCATCGGGGCAGACCGGAGGTGAACAGCCGCATGTCTGCGCAACGCTCGGCGGTGAAGCGTGGATCGTCGAGCAGGCGGATGTACTGCGTGGGGACGCCCATCATCACCGTGCTGGCCGCCAGGTTGTCGAGCACGTCGTCGACGGTGAACCGGTCGAGGAAGATGACCGTGCTCGCGTTGAGCATTGCGGTGTGAAGCGCGACGAAGAGCCCGTGCACGGGGAAGATGGGAAGCGTGTGCAGAAGGACGTCGCCGGGTTCGAACCGCCAGATCGAATGCAACGTGAGCGCATTCGACGCGAGGTTGGTGTGGGTGAGCATGGCGCCCTTGGAACGCCCGGTCGTGCCCGAGGTGTAGAGCATGGCGGCGAGGTCGTCGGCCATCCGGGTTGCGACCTCGGGGTCGGGCGTGGCCGTATCGGTCTGGTCGCTGAGCGCCGCAGGTGTGAGCACCGTGGTGCCGGCTGGTGGCGCGAACGCGGGCGGTCGCTCGGCGATGAGTACCGTCGGCTCCGCATCTTCGACGAAGAAGCGGACCTCGGCATCGACGTAGGCGGTGTTGAGTGGCACGTGCACGCCGCCGATGCGCAGGGCCGCCAGATAGAGGGCCACACCGTCGGCCGACTTCGATGCCTGGACCATGACCCGATCGCCCGGCGTGACCCCGTGGGATCGCAGAACTGCGGCCATTCGGGCGGACCGATCGTCGATCCCGGCGTAGCTGACTTCGCCCCCGCCGGGAAGCTGGAGGAAGGTCTGGTCGGGAGTGCTGGCCCATCGGGACCGGAGCAACTCGAAGAAGTTTCCGTTCACGTCGTCGATCGTAGGTGATCGAACGAAGCGGTCATGGGGTCAGCCGGCGGCGGCGGGGAATGCTCCGCGGAGGTAGTCGACGGACGCGGCAATCTCTTCGGCGGTGAGCTTGTCGCCGAAGGACGGCATGCCGCGGCCACCATTGACGACCTGGTCGATGGCCGTCTGCGGGTCGGGCTGTTCGTCGGCGAGGCCCTGGAGGCTGGGGCCCCGTCCACCGGATCCGTCGCTGCCATGGCAGCGGGAGCAGTTCGCCTCGTACACGGCCATGCCGTCGGCAGGCCCTGCGGCTTCGGTCGTTTCCGGTGCGGCGGTCGTGTCGGGTGCCGCCGTTGTCTCTGGCGCTGCCGTGGTTTCGGCCGCCGTCGTGTCCGTGGCGGTTTCGGCCGCGTCGCCGCCACCGCATGCCGTGGCGGCAACCGCCAGTGCGAGCGTGATCACCAGCGAGCGGATGTGGTTCGAACCGTGCATTGCTTCCCTCCAGGTACGTTCCCCAGAGACTACCGACCATCCGTCGGGCGGATGGTTCACGGTGCCTGGTCAGGTGTCGGAAAGGATGCCTTCCCAGTGGATGCTCGCGCCCTCATGACCGGTGCGGATCGTCCAGATGAGCGCGAGCGCAGCGAAGGCGACCACGACGACGCGAAGCGCCACGGCCGGTGCACCGGAGAGTGGTTGGGTTCGGTCGGGGGCGCCGAGCGTGACGAGCATCGTTGTGGTCGCGCCGAGCCCGAGCACGAACCATCGCAGGGTTTCGCCGAGGGTCTTGTGCGGCTCGATCCGTTCCTCGTAGGCCTCGCCGAAAGAGATTGCATCAGCCAGTGCCTGCCCGCTCGATGCGGCGAGGAACGTGGTGATGATGACGGCCACCGACAACCCGATGACGACGATGCGCCACTCGGAGCGGAAGCGCGGT
>JAHDHM010000200.1:0-1131 GCA_020631315.1 Acidimicrobiales bacterium | reverse complement strand
CGACGACGAGGACGATCGCAAGGACGCACAGGAGCGGAATCGCAACTGCCGGGAAGTGGATCAGCAACGGATGGGCGGGCAGATCGAAGATGCGTTCCATGTCGGAAACGTAGCACCCTCCGGTGTGATCATTTCCTTAACGAAACCGGCTGCGGGCTGCGGGGCTGCGGGCGAACGGTTTCACTGGTGGCATGGCCCCTTCTTCCCTTCGCCTCGTTCTCGCCCTGATCGTCGCGCTGGCCCTTGTGGCGGCGGCATGCACTTCCGACACGACGACCCCGACCGCGTCATCCGCCGAGACCGCTGAGGATGCGGTTCTGGACGAGGGTGTCGACGCATCCGAGGTGGTCGACGACGGTGTTGTTCGCTCGACCGAACCCGGTGACGGCCCTCCCGCCTCCATCGACCCCGCCTCGCTGCCGGTTGGCGAACGGCTGGATTTCGGCCCCGCGCCGGACACACCGATCGGCAACTACAGCGAGGAATTGGCAGCTGCCGTGGACACGGTGTTCGGCCCGAACCTCGCTTCGGGTCTGTGGCTGACCGAGCAGATCGATGCGATGAACGTCATCGTCGACTCGGGCGACGTGCGGATCGCGTGGCTCATCAGTGATTTGTTGCGCATCGTGCAGGACCCGGACCTCTCCGGCTCACTCGGCCGAAGCGCCGGTGAACTGACGGGCGTGGAGCTCAGCATTGCGAACCCGTGGGCCGATCTCGTCGACCATCTGATTGCCTGGGACACGCCGGCACCGCCCGGGTACGTCGACCACAAGCGTGGGATCTACACGCTGCTCGTTCCCGAGTGGGAGGCGATCTTCGTCGAGGGCGACATCGACTGGCGCCACGTGTCGTGGGGTGGTGTCCGGATCGACAATCGACCCTTCGACACGACAGACGATCCGTGCAACTGCATCCCCGCCGCAGACAATCCGGACGTCACCGATGTGGCCGGCGCAGGATGGCTCGAGGACGACGACGTGGTCTTCGGTTTGGAGATCAACGGCGAGGCCCGGGCGTATCCCCGTCAGATCATGGAGGTTCGCGAGATGGTCAACGACACGCTCGGCGGCCGGGACCTCGGCATCCCGTACTGCACGTTGTGTGGCTCGGCCCAGGCGTACTTCACCG
>JAHDHM010000199.1:4440-6906 GCA_020631315.1 Acidimicrobiales bacterium | reverse complement strand
CTCGTCCTCGACGTCGTCGTGGAAGACGACGACCGTCGAGGCCGAAGTCGAGAACGATCCGGTCGAGGTGTCGTAGCCGAGAGACTCGGCCAAGAGCACGGCGGCCCTCGTGCCGGCCGGGGTGGTGGCTCGCGGATCACCCGTCGGCCCGTCGCGACGTGGATCCGCCGTCGACAACAACGAACCAGCCACCACGACGAGCACGAGCAGGCCGAGCACCAGGATCCACAGCCGCCTCATCGGCCCGACTCCCCAGGTGCCGCCGAGTCGAACGGCGACGCGGCAGCACGGCGAACATCGTCCGCGTTCGCCGGTTCGGCCCCGTACCAGACGTCGTCGAACAGCTCCGTCAGCTCGTCGAGATCGGCGACTCCGCTCTCGTCGGCGCGGCGGCGCCAGGAGCCGGCGGTCGACCCGGGCTCGTCGTCGCGATCGAGCCGCTCGGCCACCTCGACGACCGCGGCCCGGTGGTGGCACCTCACGGCCTCGTCGAACCGGCCCGCCGCCTCGTGCTCGGCGGCCATCGCACGCCACTGTGCCGCCGACCGACGCCGTGTCGACGACACCGAGGTCGATGCGCCCTCTCGGCCGAGCGACGGCTCCCACCGAGTGATGGCACGGACGAGGACGACGATGAGCGCCACGACCACGACGGCCAGGATGAGCCACGCCAGTCCGCCGCCGACGCCCCCGAGACCCAGCGCACCGAGCACCTCTCCGATGATGCGTCCGAGCAGATCGAACAACCACTCGAGCGCCCGTTCGAAGTAGGACGGCTCCGGCTCGGAGAACTCGTCCCGAGCCAGGATCTCCTCGGCCCGTTCGCGCAACTCCTCCGGCGTCATCCGAGTGCCCTCACGCGAAGGTCCAGGTCCAGACCCTCCTTGCGGGACCGCAGATCGAGGTAGCTCACCGCCACGATCGTCGCCCAGATCGCCTCCGTCAGCAGCAACGTGAAGGTGGTGATCGCCAGCACCACATAGGTCAGGAGCTCACCATCGACGAGCTGCGACGCGACCTGCCCCGGCAACAGCAACAGCGCCCAACGCAGGATCGTGATCACGACCCAGGACCCGATCGCCAGACCGAACAGCCGACCACGCTGACCCTTCGTGAGCTCACGCGATCGCTTCAGCGCAGCGACCGGACCTTCAGCTTCGGCTGACACCGCCGGCAACGCAGCCCAGAACATCAGCCACGGGATGAGCACGCCGACACCGAGACCGAGAACACCCACGGCGAAGGCGAGACGGCTGAGCAGCCAGGTCACACCCCAGCGATGCGTGCTGCGCGCCGTACGCGCCAACACCGCGCCCGGTTCCTCCTCACGGCCGAGGACGTCGTTCAGCACCGTCCGGGTCAGTGCATGCACCAACGCCGCGTGACCGAGCGAACCGAGCAGGAGCGTGATCACGAGACGCTGGTTCGACCCGTCCTGGGCCCCCGACAGACGAACCGCGTCGAACAGCAGCCCCGGATCGGTGAACACTGCTGCGTCAGAGGCCTCGCCGACGGAGGTCACGACGTTGTAGAAGATCACCGGGGCGAACGCGACCATCACCAGTGGCGCGATCTCACTCCACCGGCGTCGCACGAGGGTCGTGGAGTCGTCGACGACACCGAGCGTGGAACGCGGCCGCAGCGCTTCGACCACCTCGTTCACCCCTGCGACTCTAGACGTGGCAGCCTTCCGACATGGGGGAGGTCCGGCCCGACAGTTACGGCGAGGCGTTCGCCGACGTCTACGACGACTGGTACTCCGACGTGTCGGACGCCGACGCCACCGTCGGACGTCTCACGTCCCTCGAGGACGTCAGCCGCGTCCTCGAGCTGGGCGTCGGCACCGGCCGCCTCGCGATCCCACTCGCAGCGACAGGTCGGACGGTGATCGGCCTCGATGCCTCACCGTCGATGCTCGAACGACTCGTCGAGAACGACCCAGCCGGCACCGTCGAACCACTCCTCGCACCGATGGAGGACTTCCAGCTCGACCGACCCGTCGACGCTGCGTTCGTCGCGTTCAACACGTTCTTCAACCTGCGCGGCGACGACGAGCAGCGGGCCTGCCTCGAGTGCGTCGTCGCCCACCTCGTACCCGGCGGTCACGTCCTCATCGAGGCGATCGTCCCCGACCTCGGACCCGACGCGCTCGACCGAGGGCTCACGACACGCCATCTCCCCGACGGCGGCGTCGTGCTGAACGCCACCGTCAACCACATCGACGAACAGCGCATGGCCGGCCAACAGATCCACGTCGCGGCGAACGGCACCGTCCGACTCCGCCCATGGCACGTGCACTATCTCTCACCGGAGCAGCTCGACGAGCTCGCCGCCTCCGTCGGCTTGGAACTCGTCAAACGCACCGACGACTGGAACGGCCGCCCCTTCACCGACACCAGCGTCCGACACGTCAGCCACTACCGACGCCCGACCAGCTGACCCCCTCGACGGCCGACGAAGTCGGCA
>JAHDHM010000199.1:0-4340 GCA_020631315.1 Acidimicrobiales bacterium | reverse complement strand
ACACCCTCAACGGCCGACGAAGTCGGCAACACCCTCAACGGCCGACGAAGTCGGCAACACCCTCAACGGCCGACGAAGTCGGCCTTTCCAGGTCCGTGCTCCAGGAACGACGCCACACCGATCTGGCTGTCCTGCGTCTCGAACACCTCGCCGAACAGCTTCGCCTCGAGATCGAGACCCGCGGCGAGGTCCATGTCGAGACCCCGATCGATGGCGTCCTTGCACATGCCCTGGGCCACGACCGCCCCGGCAGCCAACTCCGCCGCCCAGGCCAGCGCGTGGTCGAGCACCTCCTCGGCCGGGACAACTCGATCGGCGAGACCGATGCGCAGCGCCTCGTCGGCACCCACCATGCGACCCGACCACACGATGTCCTTGGCTCGGCTCGGCCCGACCAGACGAGTCAACCGCTGCGTGCCGCCACCACCGGGGATGATCCCGAGCAGGATCTCCGGCTGACCGAAGCGGGCGTTGTCGGCGGCGACTCGCAGATCGCACGCCATCGCCAACTCACAACCGCCACCCAGCGCCACGCCGTTCACCGCGGCGATCACCGGTCGCGGCACAGCTGCCAGACCGTCCAGTGCGCGTCGGAACGCTGCGCCCACGGTCGCCGCTTCCTCAGGACCCCCGAACTCGGTGATGTCGGCCCCGGCGGCGAAGACGCGCTCACCACCTGTCACCACGACGGCGCCCGGCGGCGTCTCGGTCAGCTCGCGAGCGATGGCCGCCAGCTGAGCGAGCAGTTCCGTGTTCAGCGCATTGACCTTGGGCCGCTGCAGCGTGATGACGACCACGCCGTCGTCTCGGTGCTCAGCGACGACCAGCTGCTCGGACATTGGGGCTCCCTCTACGACGTGAGGGGAACGACGCTACCCGCTGAAGCCCTTCAGCTCGACGGTGGTCTCGGAGAGCTGCGGCAGCTCTTCGGCCGGCGTCACGTAGGCGACAGCGGTGATGCCGGTGACCCGCTGCACCAAGATCCGCTCCACACCGAGTGTCAGATCGCGGTCGGGTCCGCGGCAGTCGCCGCAGGCGCCGAGCAGCTCGACGGTCACGACCCCTGTGCCCTCGTCGACGTCGACGAGCGTGATGTCGCCACCGTCGGCCTGTATGGCCGGACGGATGACAGCCATCACCTTCTCGACCTCGGCTCGCATGTCGCGACCTGGCTCCGGGGCGGCTTCGTGGCGCAGGTCACCCATCACGACTCCTCAACGGCCGAGGCGAGTCCGGCATTCCTGGGTGACCGCTGCGCTCACGGCGCCCGGAAGCCATTCAGCACGTCGTCGGCACCTGCCCCGAGCCGCAGCACAGCCGCACCACCGGAGGTGACGAAGCCTTCCACGGGAAGCGCGACCTGGACGATCTCGGATCCTCCGACCTGCCGGCCGAGCGAGAACGCATCCCACAGGCCCAGCCCGGAATCGATGGTGATGGTGTTGCCCAGGCCGGCGAGCACCCCATCGACCGCGAACGGATTGCGCGTGGAGGTCATCTCGGCGAACAGCGCCGCCATGAACGCCTGCTGCCGCGCGGTCCGCCCGATGTCGCCGGTCGGGTCTCGGCGTTCTTGGCCGTCGACGATCTCGGTGTACCGGCGCGCTCGGACGTAGGCGAGCGCACTGATGCCGTCCAGCGTGGTCGGACCCGCCGTCTCGATCACGAGCCCCGAACCGGGGTCGAACGCCGGATGGGGAACGTCGATCGTGACGCCTCCCACGGCGTCGACCAACTCGTCGAAGCCGGAGAAGTCGACCTCGGCATAGTGGTGGATCGGGATCCCCAGGCTGCTCTGTACCGTCGCGACCAACTCAGCAGCACCGTCGTTGTAGGCGGCGTTGATGCGCTGTTCGCCGCCGGACGCATGGCGCACCCACAGGTCACGCGGGATCGAGATCATCGACACCGCGTCGGCGTCGACGCGGACCACGAGCATGGCGTCTGCTCGCTGACCGGCGACGGGCGCGCCCAAGAGCGCGTCGGCGTCCTCGCGATCGGGGTCCACATCGGCTCGCGAATCGGAGCCGACGAGCAGCAGCGTGCGCGTGTCGGTCGTGGGCGCACTCAGGACGTCGGCGAGGTCGACACGGTCGATCTGGCGGAACCGCATGTAACCCCACAACGGCACGAGCAGCAGCAGTGCGACGAGCGCCAACAGCGCGATGGTGACCCATCGGCGCCGGGGCGACGAAGCCTTCGGCCGCGGCGCCGGGGACGGCCTCGGAGCCGCGGGCCGCGGCGTGGGCGGGGTGACCGGCGGTCGCGGCGCGCGTCGATCTCCGGCCCACTCGCCGTCGTCGATCGGCGTGTCGACCCCTGGAAGTCGACGCAGACGGTCCCAGCCGTCAGGCGGTGTCGACACGTTCGATCTCCGCACCGACACCGATCAGACGGCCGACCAGGTCCTCGTACCCCCGGTCGATGTGGTGGACGTCGGAGATGGCGGTCGGGCCATCGGCACCGAGCCCAGCGACGACCAGGGCAGCGCCCGCGCGGATGTCGTGGGCTTTCACCGGCGCACCGGAGAGGCGCGCCTGTCCGCGCACGACGGCATGGTGACCCTCGACTCGGATGTCGGCACCCATGCGGCGAAGCTCGTCGACGTAGCGGAACCGCCCGCCGTAGATGTTCTCGGTCACGATCGACACACCGTCGGCGACGCTGAGCATGGCGACGAGCACAGGCTTGTAGTCCGTGGCGACGCCGGGGTACGGAAGGGTCGCGACGTCAACCGAGGTCAGACGCCGTGGAGCGGACGCCCAGAGGCCGTCGGTGTCCGGGGACACCCGCATACCCATCGCCCCGAGCTTCTGCAGCAACATCTCCATGTGCTCGGGACGTGCTCCTTCGAGGGTGAGCTCGCCTCCGGCCACGCCGAGGCAGGCGAGGAACGTCGCAGCCTCGAGACGATCGCTCACGACCGTGTGTTCCGTCGAATGCAGCCGCTCGACGCCCTCGATGTCGATCGTGGCCGTACCTGCTCCTCGTACGTGCGCGCCCATGTGGTTGAGGAACGTGGCGAGATCGGCGATCACGGTCCGGCCCTTGGCGAGGACGGCAGCCATCATCAGGTTCTCGGTGGCTCCCACGCTCGGGTACTCGAGCAACACCTCGGTGCCGAGCAACAGGTCGGCGACGCCCTCCACGAATCCGTGCTCGGTGGTGAAGGTGACCCCGAGCTGGCGCAGCGCGTCGAGGTGGATGTCGATGGGACGATGACCGAAGTCGTCGCCACCGGGCAACGCGACGCTGGCCCGACCGAAGCGACCGAGCAGCGGACCGAGGACCACGAACGACGCACGCATCTGCTCGACGAGTTCGTATGGCGCCACGAGCCCCACGTCGGCCGGCACACGAATGCGACAGACAGGGGGTGCCAAGTCGACCTCACAATGCATGCCACGGAGCAGCTCGACCATGAGCCGGACGTCGACGATGTCGGGAACGTTGCGCAGCACGGTCTCGCCCTCGGCGAGGAGGGAGGCGGCCATGAGCTTCAGGACCGAGTTCTTCGCACCGCCGATCCGGACCCTTCCTTCGAGTCCGTCGGAGCCGTGCACCACGATGCTTCGCATCGCACAAGTATGTTGCCTGCGATGTCCCACGTCAGGCCGGGCCGGTGAGCCGTCTCGTCACGGTCCACGATCCGTCCTCCATGTCGCCCGAGGCGTTCGCCGCGCTGTTCGAGCCGCGTGACGACATCGTCGGCGAGGACGCTGCGGGCGACGGCGAGTTCGTCCTCCGTCACGGACCCTTCAGCCGCTATCGACGGCGTGTCGAGGAGCGGCCTGACGGACGAGTCGTCGAGGAGATCGACTATCGCCTCGCGATCCCGTGGTTCGCCTGGGCGTTCGCGATCCTCGTGCGGTGGGCGCTCCGTCATCACCGGCGTGGCCCCGAACAGCCCTGGTGGGCACCCGGTCAACGCCTCGACGTTCGTGCGTCGACGGTGATGGGCAACCTCGCAGCAGCAGCGGTCCTCGGTGGATTTCTCGGCAACACGCTCTCGGAGGTGCTGACGTTCGCTGCGGATGAGTTCGACCTCAGCCGCACCGACCAGGGCATCGCCAGTGCCATCGTCCGAATCGGCCCCGTGTTGGCCATCGGCCTCGTCGTGTTGGCCGACCGAAGCGGACGACGACGGATCGCGATTCTCTCCGTGGTCGGCGGGTGCCTCGGCTCGTTGCTCGCAGCAGCAGCACCGTCAGCCGAGCTGTTCGTCGCCAGCCAGGTGGTCATGCGGACCTTCGGCGCGGCGCTGGGGACCACGGTCCTGGTGTACGCGGTCGAGGAGATGCCCGCCGGCGCACGTGCGTATGCACTCAGCGTGCTCGGCA
>JAHDHM010000198.1 GCA_020631315.1 Acidimicrobiales bacterium | reverse complement strand
ACGGTGATGGCCTCGGGTGACGTCGGGTCAGCGACCGAACGGCCGTAGTCGATCACCATCACCACGACGTTGGTCGGCGCGACCTGCACACCGTCGGCGTCGACGTGGGCCGAACCGTTCTGGGTGCGGCGCCAGCCACCGATCTCGGCGTCCCAGTCGTACGAGATCTGTCGAGCGCCGTAGTCGATGTCGACGCCGGTGATCGGCACCGCGTTCGACGGCAACGGCTCGCCCTCACGTCGGTACGTGAACATCGCCGGCGGCGTGCCGCCCTGATCGCCGCGAGCCTCGATCAGGTCGGCCGTGTCGGTCATCAGGTTGTGCGGCGCCGAACGCGAGCCTTCCCGGTAGTAGAGGCTCGGCAGTGCGTTGACGTTGGCGTTCACCGCGTCCTGGTTGCGCAGCAGGCTCAGGGTCGTCTGGTTGCCACCGGAGTTCGCGAACAGCGGCGTGTTCTTGTCGTTCAGCAGGTCGAAGTCCGACGTGCGGGCCGAACGGACCGGACCGACCGGCGACGCATCGACGCTGTGGAACACCGCCGCGAATCGGGTGATGCGCCCCTCGACCACCTCTTCGTAGACGATGTCCGCCGCGTTCAGACCCCACTGAGGGCGGGCGTTCTGGTGGTTGTCGATCTTCACCACGACCGCCGGACGGGTGAGCTCTGCGTCGACGGGCAGACCGGTCAGCTGGGCCACCGGACCGAGCGGTTCGGTCGTGGTGGTCGTCGACTCGACGATCGGCGCGATGGACGAGGTGGTCGACGTCGTGGTCGTGCTCGACGTCGCCGTCGGAAGAGGGTCGACCTCGACCGTCGTCGTGGCCTGAGCCGCCGCGACCGCCGACTCAGCGGGCTCGGAGGAGGAACCACCGCTGCAGGCAGCGGCGATGAGACTGGCCACGCACAACAACGCGACGAGGCGGATGATTCGGATCACGGACTCCCGGAAGGGGGGCGGCTCCTCGTCGTGCGACGACCCGAGCCAGCGACTCGGCGAGCGTAGTGGAGCGACGGAAGCCCATGGCCGCGGTCGCGAGTGCCCCCACTACGGTGCGAACCATGAGCGGACAGGTGCATCTCGAGATCACGGACGCCGTGGCGACCATCACCCTCGACCATCAGGAACGGCGCAACGCGATCAGTCGTGACATGTGGGTCGGGCTGCTCGACGCCGCCACTCGCATCGCCGACGACGACACCGTCCGAGTGGCCGTCATCCGCGGCGCCGGCGACGTCGCCTTCGCCTCGGGCGCCGACATCAGCCAGTTCGGCGAGACCCGCGCCGACGGCGATGCCAACACCGCGTACGACGCCACCACCGACGCGGCGACAGCCGCCCTGGCACGGCTCGAGATCCCGACGATTGCTGCCGTCCACGGCTTCTGCATCGGCGGCGGGCTGGCCGTCGCACTCACCACCGACCTGCGCATCAGCGCCGACGACGGACGCTTCGGCATCCCCGCAGCACGCCTCGGCGTCGGGTACGCACATCCCGGCATTCGGGGGCTCATCGCCCTCGTCGGCCCCTCACACGCCAAGCGCATCCTGTTCACCGGCGACCGGTTCGACGCCCACGACGCCCTCGGCATGGGACTCATCAACGAGGTGGTCCCCAAGGCCGAACTCGACGAGCGCGTCGCCACCATCGCCCGCACCATCGCCGGCAACGCACCACTCACGATCAAGGCCGCCAAGATGGCCGTGACGACCCTGCTGCGCGACCCCGACGCACAGGACTTCGCACCGGTCGAGGCAGCTGTGCACGCCTGCTTCGAGTCCGAGGACTACCGCGAAGGCGTCGCTGCGTTCATGGAGAAGCGGCGACCAGAGTTCCGGGGCCGCTGACGCACCACCACCTCTGGACCAGGAGAGCGACGAGCTCAGTCCTGGTTCGGATCCAGATCGACGCGCAGCTCGGGCCGACGCCCCTCACCTCGGCGCCGGCGCCGGTCCTCGAGTGCGTCGGCCAACTCCTCGACCTCTGCGGTCAGCTGGTGCAACGACGCGAGGCGCTCGACTTCGATCAGACCCTCCGCGACTGCGTCTCGGACCGCGCAGCCGGGTTCGTCCCGATGCTCGCAGTCCCCGAACCGACAGCCGAGTGCCGCCTCGTCGATCTCGTCGAACACCAGCGGCAGACCGCTCGGCTCCCACAGCTGCACTTCGCGCATGCCCGGCGTGTCGAGCAGGAACCCACCGTTGCCGAGCGGCAAGAGCTGCCGGCGGATCGTCGTGTGCCGACCCTTGCCGTCGTCGCGGACCTCCTGCACGTCCTGCACCACATCGCCGAGCAGCTCGTTGGTGAGGCTCGACTTGCCAACGCCTGACGACCCGACGAACGCGACCGTCCGGCCGGACCCCACCTCGGCAGCGAGTTCGCGCACACCCCGCCCGTCGATCAGCGACGTCACGTAGGTCGGTGTCTCCCCGGCGACCTCACCGATCGCGGCCAGAGCTGCGGGCAGGTCCTCGGCGATGTCGGCCTTCGACACGACGATGACGGGCTCGGCGCCACCGCCGTGGACCACGGCGAGGTAGCGCTCGAGCCGGCGCGGGCTCAGATCACCATCGGCCGCGGTGACGATCAGCACGACGTCGATGTTGGCGCCGACGACCTGCGGCTTCGGCTCACGACCTGGCGCACGCCGCACGAACTCCGACGAACGCGGCAGCACCCGATCGATCGCGTCGCTCTTGCGATGCCCCTGCCCAGGCCGGATCACCACCCAATCGCCGACCGTCGGATATTCCGTCGGTGACTCGACGCCACGCCGGAACGTGGACGTGACCGCGGCGTTGCTCGACAGCGAGAACGGATCATCGGGGTCGAGCCCGTACACGTCGTAGTAGCCACGGTGTTCGGTCCCGACGCGTGCCACCTGGTCGCCCGGATCGACGTCGGCGTCGCGCTCGGCTCGCCACCCCAACGGCAGCAGCGAGGATCGCTCGGTCATCGACAGGATCCGGACGGCATCGAGTCGAACGTAGCGCCTGGACCCGAACACCGACCGTTCTCCTGTGCGACGATCACGGAAGGGATCCACGGACCGGTGAGTGCCGGCCGGCCAAGGGGGAGACAGTGATCGAGACGTTCGTCGACATCGACACCGGCGAAGGGACCATGCGGACCTTCGTCGTGGCGCCCGAGCGAGGTGGCCCGTATCCCGTCGTCGCCTTCCTGATGGACGCCCCGGGCATGCGCAAGGAGATCCGCAACATGTCGCGCCGGCTCGCCAGCAGCGGGTACGCGGTCGTGTCGCCGCACCTCTACTACCGCGAGGTCGAGCACTACAACGTCTTCGAGACGGGTGACCGAGACCGCATGTTCGAACTCATGTCGAGCCTCTCGAACGCGATGGTCGACCGCGACATCACCGCAGCGGTGGCTGCGCTCGACGCGGGCGTCGACGGCATCAGCGCCGACACGTCACGCCTCGGTGTCGTGGGCTACTGCATGAGCGGCCCGTTCGCCGTGCACTTCGCCGGCACCGATGCACGGGTCGCCGCTGCCGCGTCGATCCACGGCGTGGCCCTGGTGACGGACGCCGCCGACTCACCGCATCGCCAGCTCGAGGCCGCGACCGCCGAGATCTACGTCGGCTGCGCCGAGACCGACCACTACGCACCGCCCGAGATGGTCAACGCCTTCGACGAGGCGCTCAGTGCCAGCGGCTGTGACGGCGAGGTCGAGTGGTACCCGGGCACCGAACACGGCTTCGCCTACACCGAACGTCCCCAGTACGACCGGGACGCCTCCGAACGGCACTGGGAACGACTCCACTCGATGTTCCGCCGCCGCCTCCACCCCACCGGCTGAGACCCGACTTCCTTCCTTTCGCGCACCCCGTGCCGATGGGTACAGGAGCGTGGAGCCGCTGCGGCACGGCTGCACGCGACAGGCTCCATGTTTCGCCCACGTTGCGTGAGATTCAGGGGAACTTCACCACATACTGTGCTAACTTCGCAGCACCCAGGCGTCGCGGGCGGGCTCCATCTCGGTAGCGGAACCCGACTTCGGGCCGCCGCACGACCACCGAGACGACGGAATTCACGATGTTCGACCTGACCACGACGCAACGCTGGATCGTGATCGCCATCGTCGTGATCGTTCTCCTCGTGCTGTTGTGGCTGTACTTCGGCTGGCGTCCGCGCCATCGCCGCCGTCAGACCGACACCGCCACGGAGCTGTTCCGCGAGGACCATCTCGGCGACTGGGCCCGCGTCCGTCTCTCCGAATGGACGCCCGGTCAGCGTGAAGCCGCGCTGCGCTACTACAGCACCGTCGGCCGCCAGGTCCGCTCCGGCGCGATCCGTCCCGAGCTGGTTCCCGAGAACCACCACGCCACCATCGTCGCCCTCGCCGCCCAGGAGACCCAAGGCGGCACCAAGGAGACCAGCTGGGGCGAGGTCGCCTGGCTCGGCCGTGCCATCGACAAGCGCCGCGACGATCTCTCGATCCGCTGGGTGCCCAGCCAGACCACCTCGCCCGAGGTCAGCACAGAAGCAGCGCAGTCAGCTGCAACCCAGTCAGCTGCGACCACCGCCGCGCCGACCGACGGCGTGCTTGGCGCACAGATCGATTCCTCGGTGCCACAGCCGGCGACTCCCGACGTGCCCGAGCCGACCTTCGACGCCGCGGCGGCCACTCCCTGGGAACGGCCCGCCGAGACGATCGGCAAGACCACACCTGACCTCGACGAGGCGGTGATCGGCGCTCAGGCCGCTGCTGCCACCGCCGCCATTCGCGACAGCGGCTCCGACAGCGACGACGCCGACAGCAGCACCGACACTCACGACACCCTGAGCGAGGCAGCCCAGAACGGCAGCGCTCTCGACAGCGACATCCCGGCGTGGATGGCCGGCCTCACCGGTGGTGGGCGCCGCGCCGACGAAGAGGTCGACGACGTCGACCTCGAGTTCTCGGGCGACGAGCTGGCCGCCACCGTCGCCGGGTCTGCCGAGCTCGCTGACGCCGACAACGCTGCCATCGACGCACCGGATACCGACGCACCGGACGTCGAGGCCCCAGAGCTCGATGCTCCCGAGATGGAACTCCCGGAGCACGACGCGGACGTGCCGGAGGTCGACCTGCCCGACGTCGCGATGGCCGCCGACATGGACCTGCCCGAGTTCGATGCTCCCGACGTGTCACTGGACGGCGACGTCGATCTGCCCACCGACGAGCTCCCCGACTTCGACGCCCCCGACGCCGCGCTGGCAGCGGACGACCTCCCCGACTTCGATGTCTCCGATGTCGATGCCGCCGATGTCGATGCCGCCGATGTCGAACTCGCCGACGCGGATCTGAGCGTCGAGACGCCAGACCTCGATGTCCCGGCGACAGAGCTGCCCGACGTCGAGATCGAGACGCCGGAACTCGAGGTGCCGGCGTTGGATGCCGAGCTTCCCGACCTCGACGTCGACATCGACGTGCCGGATGTCGATGCCGAGCTCCCCGCCTTCGCCGCTGCAGTCGACACCTCCGACGACGACGTCGAGATCGACAGCGAGCCACTTCCCACTCCGGACAGGGCCAACGTTCCGGCCTGGATCATCGACGCCCGCGCCGCGCTCGAGAACGCCGACCAGGACGTCACCGCAGAACTCGTCGACGACGAGCCAGCCGAGCTCGACGCCCAGCCGCTCGAGCTCGAGCCCGAGGCACTCGACACCGAGGTCGATACGACGATCGACGAGCTGCCGGAGCTCGATGCACCGGAGCTCGACACGGACGTTGCAGACGTCGCCGATGTGGAGATCGACGCCGAGGTCGCATCGGCCGCCGCACCCGGCGACTGGGACATCTCCCTCGCACCGCTGACCGCATCGGCCGTGACCGACGGCGACGCAGAGGTCGAACTGCCCGACGATCTCGAGCTGGTCGTCGAGGAGCCCGAGGTGGCCCTCGACACGGACCTCAGCGATCTGGAGCTCGTCGTCGACGACGAGGACGTGACGTCCTCCATCGAGTCGGTCGACGTCCAGATCGATGGCGAGACGGCCACTGACATCGCACCGGTCATCGCCACCCTCGCCAGCGCCGACGCTGACGAGTTCGACGACGCCGAGGAGCAGAGCTTCGACGGCGAGATCGCCGCGCTCGTCGACCTGAACGAGGACGGTGGCGACCTCGACGTGGATGAAGATGAGGACGACGACCTCGACATCGACGATCTCGACGAGGGCGACGACGATCTCGAGTCCGGTGAGGATGACGACGACGACCTCGACGAGGACGACCTCGACGTGGATGAATATGAGGACGACGACCGAGGACGACGATCTGGACCTTGCGCTCGCCGATGACGACGAGCGGGCTCGTGCCGCGGCGATGGTGAGTGCCGACGCCGGTGCCGAGGTGCACGAGGATCTCGAGGACCTCGACGACGACGAAGTCGCGCTGCTCGCTGCATCGACGGCAGCGGCGGCTCGAGATGCCGACGAGGAGCTCGAACGTCGTCTGGCCAAGCTCCGCCGCCGTGCCAAGCGCGAGGCCCGACGTGCAGCCGACGAGCGGGCGATCGCCGCCCGCCGCGCGAAGCAGGGCCGCAAGCGCAAGGCACGCAACCACCTCGCCAAGGCCGAGGCGCACGAGCGCAAGGCCCGCAAGTTCCGGGCCCGGCGCAAGAAGCTGCGCGAGCTCCGCGACAAGGGCTGAGCCGCCGCGCTGGCCGACACAGCTCACACCTAGCATCGGGCCATGGAGACGACCCAGGTCCTGCGCGCCGATGCCGTCATCACCTGTGACGGGCGACCCGAGGTGCACCGTCCCGGCCAGGTCGAGATCGATCGTCTCGGCAAGGTCGTGCACGCCGGCCCCGTCCGCCCGTCGACGGTCGACGCCGTCGACGTCGGCGGGTTGCTGATGCCGGGACTGGTGAACGCTCACGGGCACGGTCCGATGACCCTGCTCCGCGGT
>JAHDHM010000197.1 GCA_020631315.1 Acidimicrobiales bacterium | reverse complement strand
GAGACAACGCCCGTCGCCCAAACACGAGCGGTGGTGAGGTCAGATGGCGATCACCGAGACGTTCGAGTGGCGGGCGGCGAGGAGTGAGATGTCGCCGGGATCGTGGGCGACGATTGCGCCGCCCCCAAAACGGACGGCGGTGGCCACGACGAGCGCGAAACCGCGATCGAGCAGCAGGTCGATCGCTTCGTCGGTTCCTGCCCCGCGGTACAGCTCGACGAGCACGACAACCGGTATCCGGTATCCGGACCGGGGCGTTCCGGGCATGCGCGGTTCGCATGGCAGACCGGACGAGTTGGTGGTGTTCAGCACTCTGTTGCGGGCGTGTGAGTGCTGAGACCGCTTCGCTGTCCAGGACCAGGACGGCCACGAACCGTCGACCTGTTCGACGACGTTCGGCGGGACCTCGCCGAACTCCTCGTCAACGCTCACCGACCACTTGGTGACAGCCATCGCTGAATCCTGCCAGGGTAGGAACATCCGGCGGCAACCGAAGCGTCTTCGCTCTGAAGGCAGATCGTGCTCTGATGGACGGCGAGATGACCGTCGACGTGCACCACCCCCAGCCGTTCCTCCAGCGAGATTGGGTGAGCCTCGATGGTGAGTGGGACTTCCACCTCGATGCGGACGCAGCCTCGCGGCAGCCTGGTGACGTCGAGTTCGACGCCACCATCACCGTCCCGTACGCCCCAGAGACGCCGGCGTCGGGCATCGGACCCGACGTGCTCCAGGGCGCCTTCGTTCGTGCCTGCTGGTATCGCCGCCGGCTCGACCTCGACGCACCCACCGCTGATGACCGCGTGCTCGTGCACTTCGGTGGTGTCGATCGGATCGCTGACGTCTGGATCACCAACGGGGACGGCTCCCATCACGTCGCCCACCATGTCGGCGGGTACACGACCTTCTCGGCCGATGTCACCGACCACCTCGGACCCGACGCACACCTCGTGGTGCGTGCCGTCGACGACCCGCTCGACCTCGAAGTGCCACGAGGCAAGCAGGACTGGAACGCCGTCCCCCACGCCATCTGGTACCCGCCCACGACAGGGATCTGGAAGACCGTGTGGGCCGAGCGCGTTCCGGCCACCCGCCTCACCGACGTCGCGTGGAGCGCCGACATCGACGCCATGTCGGTGACGATGCGGGCGACCGTCGCCGGCCCGCGACCCACCGACCTTCGGCTCGGTGTTCGGCTGGAGGCCCGAGGCCAGCTGCTCGTGGACGACGCCATCACCGTCACCGACACGACGGTCGTGAGGACGTTCCCGCTCGGCGATGGCGGCTTCGATGACCGCTTCTCGCTCGTGTGGTGGCCGGCGTCCCCGACCCTGATCGACGCCGAACTGATCCTCACCGCGGACCGCGAACTCGATCGCGTGTCGTCGTACACGGCGCTGCGCAGCGTCGACGTGAGCGACGGCCAGCTTCGGCTGAACGGCCGGCCGTATCCGCTGCGGCTCGTGCTCGATCAGGGCTACTGGCCCGACACCGGCGCGACCCCTCCCGATGTCGAGGCGCTGCGTCGCGACATCGAGCTCACCAAGCAGCTCGGCTTCAACGGTGCCCGCAAGCACCAGAAGGTGGAGGACGTCCGCTACTTCGCGCTCGCCGACCAACTCGGCCTGCTCACCTGGGTCGAGATGCCGAGCGCGTACGAGCCCGGCCCCCGAACCGCCGCGACGTTGCTGTCCGAGTGGGTCGACGTCGTCGAGGCGCATCGCAACCATCCGAGCGTCATCGCGTGGGTCCCGCTCAACGAGTCGTGGGGTGTGCCGGCGTGCGAGCGCGATGCGCAGCAGCGAGCGCTCATCACGGCACTGCGCGATGCGACCGTCGCGCTCGACGGCACACGGCCGGTCTCAGCCAACGACGGGTGGGAGACGGTGGGCGGCGATCTCGTCGGCATCCACGACTACGACCAGGACCCAGCCGTGCTCATGCAACGATGGGGTGACGGTGCATCGGTTGCCGCCGTGCTCACCCGTCGACGGCCCGACGGCAAGACCGCCGACCTCGATCAGCGCAGTGCCGGAGGCCGGGCGGTCGTCCTCTCGGAGTTCGGCGGCATCGCATTGGCCACCGACACCGGAGGCGGCGAGCGGTTCGGCGCAGCCAACTGGGGCTACGACGACGCCGGCACCTCCGACGAACTGTTGCGCCGTTACCGGGAGCTGTGGACGGTGGTTCACCAGTCGACGGCGTTGGCGGGTGGCTGCTGGACTCAGCTCACCGACACGTACCAGGAGGTCAACGGCCTCCTCACCATGGACCGCACACCGAAGGTCGACATCGAGGCCATCGCCGCGGCGACCAGGGGACGCTGAGGCCGCTCGCCCGGCTGGCTCTACGGACCGACGGTGATCTGGTGTTCCGGCAAGAACGTCATCAGTGCCGGGTTGTGGAAGCCGCCCACGCCCGCTTCGACGTGCACATCGATGAACGAGCCGGTCGCTGCGTCGAATCGCAGGACTCGATGGGTCACGTAGTCCGCCACGTACAAGCTGCCATCCGGTCCGAACGCGAGTCCCGTCGGCTGCTGCAGGCCCGCTGTGCCTCCCGCAGCGACGAACACGTCGATGAACGCGCCGGTCGTTCCGTCGTAGCGGAGCACCTCGTCGCTGCCGAAGCTCGTCACGTAGAGCGCACCGTCCGGCCCGAACGCCATCTGCTCCGGCGTGGTCAGACCACCGCTTCCCGCAGCGACGAACACGTCGATGAACGCGCCGGTCGCGCCGTTGAAGCGACTCACGGAGCTCGCGTTGTAGCTCGAGACGTAGAGGTTGGAGTCAGGCCCGAAGACGAGGTCGTAGGGTCCGTCGAGTGATCCAGCCGTGAAGACGTCGATGAACGCGCCTGTGGACCCGTCGTAGCGCAGGACGTTGGCGCCGGCCCAGTTGGCGACGTAGAGGTTGCCGTCGGGACCGAAGGCCATGCCTTCGGCACGGGCGAGTCCGCCACTGCCAGCTGCGACGAACACGTCGATGAACGCTCCGGTCTCCGCGTCGTATCTGCGCACGTCACTGGACTGGTCACCGCTGACGTACAGCCTCCCGTCGGGACCGACCAACGCCTCGATTGCATCGTCGGCTGCGGCGAACTGCTGGACGAAGGCTCCGGTCGTGGCGGCGAACCGGTACACGTTGTCGCCGACGAAGCTGGGGACGAGGAGCTCGTTCTGTTGGACGGTGCCGTCCTCATCCGTCGCCGAGGCGAGCACAGCGAACGTGAAGCCCTGTTGTGTGTACACGTGGGTCACGGAGGACGGGTTTCCTGCGATCTGCTCGATCGTGCCGTCGCCCCAGTTGATGGTCCAGCTCGTGATGGTGTCGTCGCCGGGGTCGACCGAAGCGAGGTCGAGTGTGTAGGGAACCCCGAGGCTCGCCGTAGACGGCCCTGTCACCGAGAGCATCGGCGCCACATTGCGAACGTTCAGGGACGCCGTGGCGACATCCTCGCCGCCATCGACCTCGACGGAGATCGGGAACAGGCCATCGTCGTCGATCCCGAGTCCGACCAGCGCCGCCCAGCTCAGTGTCGGGTTCATGCCGGAGGCGTCGTCGTGTTCGCCGTCGCCGTCGAGGTCCCAGTTCCAGGTTGTGGGTGATCCGGTCGAGTCCGATGCGTCGAGCACGAGCGCTTCGCCCTCGTCGATCGTGTACGGGCCTCCGGCATCGGCAGCCGGTTCGACTGCGTTGATGATGACGACGCCCACAAGCGCAGCCTCGGAGGTGGTGGCACCGTCGGTGGCCGTGACCGTCAGCGAGTATTCATCGGTCGTCTCGAAGTCGAGATTCGTGTCGTCGGCGATGGTGAGGTTGCCCGATGAGTCGATGGCGAAGACGCCGTCGCCGTTGCCGTCGATGATGTCGAAACCGGTGATCGGTGAGTCCCCGTCGCTCGCACTGACACGCCCGACGGCGCTGCCGACCTCCGCTGCTTCGGACACGGCGAACAGCTGATTCGAGCCGATCACCGGCGCAGCGGGCGGCGCGGTCGTCGTCGTGGTCGTGGTCGTCGTCGTGGTCGTGGTCGGGGTGGTGGTGGTCGTGGTCGTGGTCGTGGTCGACCTGGTGGTCGTGGTCGACGTGGTGGTCGTGCTCGATGACGATGCGGCGCTCGACGGCGGTGCCTTGCGGGTCGTCGACGGTGAGGGCGGCGTCGCCTTCGCCACAGCGGTGGTCGGCGGCGCCGCCTCGACCGGGAGCGAAGTGGTGATCGCCTGCACCGACGGCACCACGACAGCGGAGTCCGGCGGTACTGCGGTGGTGGTCGTCGGTTCTTCGATCACCGTCGCGCTGGTTGGCGCAGGTTCTGCCGCTGCCGGAAGCGGAGCGAGCGAAGGGATCGCGGTCACACTGACCACTGCGGCGGCGGTCACCGAACTGACTGCGGTCGCTGAGGTACCGACCACTTCGGCGACCGGCACGTTGCGCACACCAGGGAGACTGCTCAACCACGACAACGGTCCCGCGATGGCTTTGAGCCGGGAGGTGGGGATGGCCAGGAAGGCACGAGCCACCGTGGGACAGAACTGTGACCCGGCGCCGGCGGCGATCTCCTGCCGTGCCACCTCGGCCGGAAAGGCCTTCTTGTAGGACCGCGACGAGGTCATCACGTCGTACGCGTCAGCGACGGCCATGATGCGCGCCGGGAGTGGGATCGCTTCGCCGGCGATGCCGTCGGGGTAGCCGCCGCCGTCCCACCGTTCGTGGTGCTGACCGATGGCCGAGGACCACGCCCCCAGCCACTCGATGACCGGAGCAGCGAAGGGCATCCCTGCTGCCGGGTGCCCTTGGAGGATCTTCCACTCGCGCTCGTCGGGTTTCCCGTCCTTGTTCAGAATCTGGGATGGCACCGTGAGCTTGCCGATGTCATGCAGTAGCGCGGCCCACTGCAACATGTCGAGATCGCGCTCGCTCAACCCGAGCTCCTGCCCGATCACCGTTGCGTATCCCCGTACACGCTCAGAATGACCACGGGTGAGTCGGTCGTGTTCGCTCAGCATCGCAACGAGGTCGAGCATGGTCTGCGATCGAGACTCGTTGGGGTTGAGCGTGAAGCCGGCGGATCGCACCATGTCGATCCGCTGCTGCACTCGACGCGTCGAGAACGATCGCATCGCCGCCTTGTAGCGATCCGGGGTCTCGTCGGGGAACACCAGTGACAGTTGCAGCAGCGTCGACAGCGGAGCCAGTCGCCGGACGATCCGGTCGGCTCTTGCCATCACGAGCGTCGTGATGGCCACGAGGCCGATCCACCAGAGCCACCGGTTCATGCCGAGCGTGGCTGGAGGCAGCACTCGGCTGACGACGAGGGTGAACGAGAGCGAGATCAGCAGCGGCGCGACGGAGATGGCGACGCGTACCAGACGGGCGAGGCGCGGGCGCCCGGACCATCGATGTTCGGTTGTGGACCCATCTGTCGTCTGGGTGGGTCCCGACGCCGTCCGCATTCCCCCCTCATCGGCAAGCTGTCGCTCAGACTGCAGCTCCGCAAGGCCGAATATGCGACGAGCCGCTCACGCGGCGGCGCGCAGCTTCAGGCGACGCTCACGTCGGTGTCGATCGAACGGTCGATGCCGAGACGGTCGCGGATGTCCTGCAGCGGGGTGTTGATCTCGTCTTCCCAGCGGGTGAAGTGCAGGTTCTTGGCCCGACGGCCCATGAGCCATCCGATGGAGATGGCGTCGAAGACGGGCTCCATGAAGCCGGGCGTCACGAACGCAGCGTGCGCAGAGACCACGGCCAGGCGCAGCGAGTGGTACGGGAACCGCAGCTGTGCGAGGTGGAAGGCGGCCATCTTGATCTCGCCGACGGGGTCGGGCGTGAAGCCGGCGATGGTGTGGGCGAAGTCGTGGATCTGGCTGAGCCGGATGCTGACGTAGCCGAGGTCGTCGGGCACACGGTCGAACACGCCGTCGGCGACCATCTGCGCGTGGGCGTCCTTGTAGTTCACGAGCAGGTTGGCATCGAGACCGTGGTCGAGGATGAACGACCGGTAGGCCGCTCCGAGAGTGCCTTCTGCGCAGTCGGCGAGGCTGTCGAGAGTGAGGGTGTCGGCGATGAAGCGCTGACGGAGGAACTCCTCCGAGCCCTCGAGGTTCGCCAGCTGCGCGGCGTAGCCGTCGATGGCGTGCTGTGGTGCGGCCTGCCACCAGTGCGGCAGCAGCCGGTACACGGAGTACTCCATCGGGCGGTCCACCGCCCAGAAGAACTTCTCGACGAAGTCGCGGTCGACGATCGGTGGCTTCATGGCAACGGTGTCGGTCATGGAATGACCATACCGAATTAATTGAACACGTTCAACTATCGACGACTGAGTCGCCCCTGACGGCGCGAGCGCCCCCACCGCGCCGACCTGAGCGCTGACGAGCAGCTGTGGCGCCTAGCTCTGTGGGCACATGAAGGTCGGTCAACTCCTTCATCGCAAGGACACTGCGGTCGCGACGACCGCAAGCGTGTCGGCAGTGCTCGAATCACTCCCCTCGAACGGCATCGGCGCCTTCGTCGTCTCGGCCGATGGCAGCGCGGTCGGCGGCATCATGACGAGTTCGGTTCGAACGTGCGCACCCGACGCCTCGGCCGACGAGCTCATGTCGCCGAAGACCGAGGACCGTTTCCGCCACCTACCCGCCACCAAGGACGGCGTACTCGTCGGCATCGTGCCTATCGGCGACATCGTCAACGCACGACTCCGAGAAGTCGAGACCGAAAACAGAACAGCTCACCAGCTACATCAACGGCCGCTGTGAGGCTCCCACCGCACGGGTCTGGCGGCCCGGGCACGGAGTTCGGGGACTGATAGGTTCGCCTCATGGCTGAGGCGACCAGGTTCTCGCGCATCAGGCGGTGACGATCGACCACATCCCCCAGGGCCGAGTCGAGGTCGGCGACGGCGCCGGACGGGTTTGCGATCACCTCGGTGTAGACGGCCT
>JAHDHM010000196.1:6290-6949 GCA_020631315.1 Acidimicrobiales bacterium | reverse complement strand
ACAACTCCGACAACTACGTGAACGCCGTGCTCACGTACGCCGAGCTCGTCCGCGAGGACGAGCGGGCGCTCCGCGGGATCTACAACTGGGAGATCTACGTGGGCACCGAGGCCGGCACCCTTTGGCTCCCGGTCGGTTTCCGAGCCGAGGAGCCGCTGTCGGCGGCCGACTACGCCGAGGAGAATCCCTGGGCGGAGACGATTCGCTCCGCCGGCTGAGGCGGACCGCTCCGATCAGACCTTGTCGAGGCTGACCGTGTCGAGCGAGAAGGCCGAGTAGTTCTCCTTCGGATGGATGGAGATCGTGTGGTCTCCAGCCTCGAGCCAGAAGGGAGGCGAACCGTCGGCGTTGAAGCCGGGATTGTTGGTGTCCCATGCCCACAGGATCGCGTTGTCCAGATCGCCGTTCACGACAACCCACACCTCGTTGTACGAGTTCGCCCAGCTGGCGTCGAACGAATAGACGAGGCCCTGGAGCGAGTAGTCCGCGTCCTCGTTGACGGAGAAGTCGATGTCCACTCGTGGCGACGACGGAGGACCGCTGTCGAAGTCGCTGCCCGTCTGGAACTGGATGTAGGAGTTCACTCCACAGCAGGGACCGCCCTCGTACGTCTCCGCACCCACCTTGGTCGGAGTGCCATTCGGACTGTAGCTCGTGCC
>JAHDHM010000196.1:1183-6280 GCA_020631315.1 Acidimicrobiales bacterium | reverse complement strand
GTCGTGGTGGTGGAGGTCGTGGTCGTGGTCGTGGTCGTCGTCGTGGTCGTGGTCGTCGTCGTCGTCGGCGCCGCGGTGGTCGTCGTCGTGGCCGGCGGCGCGGTGGCCACCGACGCAGCCTGCTCGCCGACGAGCGTCGAAGAGATCGCGTACTCGGTGAACGTGTTGCCGTTGCCCGGGAGGATGCCGGTCGTCCAGTCCTGGTGGTACCGGACCGCGACGCCAATGTTGATCGCGCCGGCCGTGAGACGGTCGCCCGAGCAGAACTTGCTGTCGATCTTGGTGACGTCGCAGTCGTAGGTGCCAGCGGCTTCATCGCCGTTGGTGCCATCGTCGAAGTCGTCGATCGTAATCGCGGTGGCTGCGTTCGCACCGACCACATTCACCAAATCGGCGGTGTCATAGGCGTTGCAGAGGTTGGCGAGCCCACGACCACCGCCGGATCCGGCCGCCGAAGCACAGCTGGTGATCACCGTGTCGGGGTCCGTGGTGTTCGCGTCGAAGATGACGATCCAGGCGATGCCGTCCACGTTCTCGGGTCCGATCTCGCCGATGACGGACTGCAGCACGCGCAGGTCGGTCTCGGGGGCGTCGCCGAGGGACGCGGCTCGGAGCAGGCCGGTACGCACACCGCTCGTCGATGAGCTTCGGGCTTCCCACGCCATGCCGAGCTCGATGGCACCGAAGATCAGGAACAAGAGGAGCGGGATTGCGATGGCGGCTTCGACGAGCACGGCACCGCGGTCACGCGCCAAGCGGCGATGAGCACGCAAGCGATCGAGACGACTGTTCATGGGGCCAGCGTCGGCATGGTTCTCGAGTTTCTTCACCGAATTGAGTCGCATGGCTCAGAGATCCAGCTCGATGACCTCGACCGTGGTCGAGGAGAGGGTGACACCGTCGATCACTCCGGTGATCGAATCCTGTCGGTAGAAGACGGTGATGCCGATGATGTCCCACTGTTCGCGTTCGGCGTCGGTGAGGGCCGAGCCCAGGGTTCCACCGCCACCGGCGATGGCTTCGACGTCGGCGGCCGAGTAGGAGTTGCACACGTTGCTGATGTCGACGGGGTCGCCGGCGGCGCTGATGCAGCCGGCCGGCATCTCGGCGTCGAGGGTCGTGCCGCTGAAGATCACGACGTTCACGATCTCGCCGTTGAGGCTCCGGGTCCGGTTGTTGATCTCGCGGAGAATGAAGCGGTCGGCTTCGGGGTCGTCTCGCACGATCGACGCCACTCGGGCGGCGTTGCGGGTCATGTCCTCGACCGAGAGGTTGCCGCGGAACATGAGTCCGAGCTCGATGCCGCCGAAGAGGATGAGGAAGAACAGTGGCGAGACGAGGGCGAACTCGACGGTCGATGCGCCCCGCTCCCGCAATGCGCGGCGGGTACGGGTGCGCTCGGGCGACCGAGTGGGCGCAAAACGCCTCAAGCGAAGGGGAGACCTCATGCTGGGCGTATCGGCACGTCCCGGCGAAAGGTGTACAGGCGAACGGACAATCGGGCCGTTCGGCCCAGACCCCCGCTCGGATTGGGATGTGGTCCCTTCGGGAGGGAAGAATGCGGCCATGCGCATCGCACTCGGAAGTGACCACGCCGGCTTCGATCTGAAGGCCCATCTGATCGACCATTTGACGGCTCAGGGACATGAGGTTCTCGACCTGGGTACCGACTCGACCGAGTCGGTCGACTACCCCGAGTTCTGTGCCAACGTCGGTCGGGCCGTGGTGGCGGGCGAGGCCGACTGGGGCATCGTCATGGGCGGTTCCGGTCAGGGCGAGCAGCTCGCCGCCAACAAGGTGCGAGGTGTGCGGGCGGCCTTGTGCAACTGCCTCTACACGGCTCGGATGGCCCGGGCGCACAACGACGCCAACGTGCTCTCGATCGGCGCTCGGGTCGTCGGTACGGGCGTGGCCGAGGAGATCGTCGAGTTGTTCGGTTCGACCGAGTTCGAGGGCGGCCGGCATCAGCGCCGCGTCGATCAGGTGATGGCGATCGAGGACGAGCGGAGCTGACGCAGCTCAGCTTCGGGGTGCGGCTTCGTCCTTGCGGGGCCGGATGCGACGGCGTCGAGGTGGATGACCGTCCGCCCCAGCGTCCTGGTGGTGGTGGCCGGGGCTGTCGCGGAGGTCGATGACGTCGTCCCGGAGGTCGATCACCACCTCGGCTTCTGCCTTGCGGGCGGCTCGTCGGGCCGCGAACCGGAGCCAGCGACGTCGCAGGCTGACCGCCATCGCCAGGAGGATGACGGCGAAGGTTGCGCCGCCGAGCATGAACATCTGCTGTTCCTCTTCACTGAGCGTGTCCCACCAGGCGCCGCTCGTTGCGGTGGCCTCGTCGGTTGGGAACTCGGTGAGCGTGCCGTCCGGCGACGGTGCCGTGGCCGAGTTGGTGCTGATCGGATCGCCGACCACCGAGACGGCGTCGAAATCCACGATCGTGGTGAGTTGGTTGTCGGCGGGACGTCGGGTCCGTACGACCATCTCGACCGTGGCGGTGGCGCCGGCGCGGAGCACGTTCTGCGTGGAGAGCAGCCGGATGTCGCGGCCGCCGTTGAACGTCTCGTTTGTCCGCAGGTCGTCGCTGCCGACCGAGCGGACCCGGAACGACACCGGCCACTGCTCGTCGAGGTCGGCCGCGAGCCGGGTGGAGCGAAGGTCGATGAGGCCGGTGTTCGTGACCTCGATGTCGTAGGTGATGTCGAACCAGCCGGCGGAGGCAGCCGGTTCGATCGAGCGGGTCGTCATCGACACGGTGGCCGACGGCTCCGGGAGTTCGACCCCTACCGCGGTGGCGAGGTCGTTGTCGCCAGGCTCCTGGTTGCCGTCGGGGTCGGGGTCGGTGCCGTCGGTCGAGTCGTCGATGACCGTGCCGGCGAAGGGATCGGAGCCGATGGCGAACGCCGAGCTCCGGAACGGGCCGGGGAACGGCTTGGACGGCGTGACGATGGCATCGTATTGCAGACGGCACGACTCGCCCGGCCGGAGCTCCACCCGGGACACGAGCACCGGGTCGATGGTGCCGCCATCGAAGCTGGAGCTGGTGAGACCGACGCACGGGCCGTCGGCGTCGGCGCGGACCCGCGACGTCACGAAGGTGGCGCCGATGCCGAACGCCTGGCTCAGCTGATCGTGGACGGCGACCTCCGACAGAGGGAAGGGACCGGCGTTCTCGACGTAGATCTCGTAGGTCACGTCGACGCTGCCGTCGGCGCGGACGCGGGGTTCGCCGAGCACCTGCTTCGCCACTCCGAGCTCACCCTGCACGGTCAGGCGGGTGAGCGTGGTCGCCTCGATCTCGTCGCCCGCGGAGCCGAGGCCGGTGCCAGCCGGCGACAGGGCGGACGCGACGACCCGGGTGTTGTAAATGCCACGGCTCTCGGGAGCGATGGTGAGGTCGAGGATGATGGTGGCGGTCGAGTCGGCGGCGAGTGTGTCCCAACCGGCGAGCAGGCGAGTGTCGCCGAAGTCCTCGATCGGTTCGATGTCCTCGGCGTCGTCGTTGGCGTCGGCCGTCGCGTTCGGGTCGGCCGGCGCCACGCCGAGACCGTCGAAGTCGCGGTTGGGCGTGAGCAGGTCGGAGCGCACGTCCCGCACGATGATCGACGAGCCCCAGCCGAGCGCATTGAGGAGGTCCTGACGAATCTGGAGGTTGCGCAGTTCGACGTCGCCGTCGTTGATCACGTCGATGGCGAACGAGACGTCGAAGCGGCCACCCTGGTTCCAGACCGGGCGCTCCACGAGTCGTTGTTCGACCCGGAGCGCCGGCTGTTCGACGAACTCCACGGCCTCGGGCGCCACGATCGTGTCGGCAACCGCCGTCTCCGTCGGTGAAAGGCCGGAGACCCGGGCGGTCGGGTTGAACGGCCCGAGCGCGTTGCCCGGCGTGACCACCACGACCGAGGTGACGTCGGCGGTGGCGCCCACCTCGAGGGCTGCGCCCCACTCCAGGAGATCAAAGCCGCGCTCTCGTTGCTCCAGGTTGACCGGCGTCACGCCGGTGGCGTCAACGGCGTCGACCCGCACGCGGGCCCCGCCGTAGATCTCGACGACGTCTTCGACAAGACGAACGAACTCGAGCGGCGTCGTGCCCCGGTTGGCGATGCGGTAGGTCGTCTCGACCGTGTAGGAGCCATCTCGGTTGTTCGTGGTCGCCTGCCCGATCACCTCGACGCCGATGGCCGGCAGATCGACCGATGCCTCGATCGTCGACTCCACGGGGAACCCGGCGGGTGTCGTGCCGGTGGCGAGGAGGTCGGTGGTGAACGGACCGACCTCGCTCCCGGGCGTGAGGGACAGCACGAGCGTGAGCGTGCCGCCGTTGCCGATGCGGAGGCTGGTCGGATCCGAGAGGAGCTGGGTGGTCTCGAGCTGGGGGAACTCGTCGTTGACGGAGAAGTCGCGGCTGATCAGGCCGTCGATCCCCCATTCGGTTCCGGCGAACGCGTCGGCGAGATCGAGGTCGAGCGTCAGGTCGTCGACCCGGACATCGCCCTCGTTGGCCACGGTGAGATCGACCACGATGCGGAATGAGCCATCACCGTTGTTCTCGACGCTCGTCACGGTCGTGGCGAGGGTGAGGTTCGGCGCCTCGGTGAGGGTGACCTCGGTGGTTTCGACGTCGGCCGCGGTGCCCTCGCCCGACGGCGAGCTTGCGGCCACCGACGTGGCGACGCTCCACGGACCGAGCGCGTCGAGCGGCTGGACCCGGAGGTCGGATTGCACCTCGCAGGTGGCGCCGGGCGCCAGCGGCTGGTCGGCATCAACCCAGGCGCAGCTGTGGAGGAGGGTGTCGCGGTCGATGAGGGTGTCGCCGAACGCGGCCGCCGGGCCGTCGGTCACGTCAACGCTCAGCAGCGGCACGTCGCTCGTGTTCTCGACCTCGACGACGTGGAGCAGGTTGTAGGTGCCGTCGCCATTGTTCCGGTCGACCCGCAGGCTGGCGCTGACGTCGACCGCCACCGACTCGGCGAAGGCGACGGGCTCGGCGCCGGCCGAGGCAACGACCCGCTCGCCGGCCGGCGAGTTCGCTCCGATGGCAAAGCTGGTATCCCACGGCCCGAGCTCCACGCCGGGGCGGATCACGACGTCGTGTTCGGT
>JAHDHM010000196.1:0-1158 GCA_020631315.1 Acidimicrobiales bacterium | reverse complement strand
ACGTACCGCCGGGGGCAAGCGGGTTGGCGAAGGCGACGTCGGCACAGGTGTCGCCGGCGAGCCGGTCGGACACGATCGTGGGGCCGAAGGCCTCGGCCACGCCGTCGGACACGTCCACTCGATACAGCGGGACGTCGCCCTCGTTTCGCGTCTCGACCCGATAGCGGAGGGAGTAGGTGCCATCGCCGTTGTTCGTTGCCTCGCTGCGGGTGACGACTGCGGAGACGGCCGGCCGTTCGATGAGGCGGATCGAGTCGAGCTGACGGGCCGCTGCGTTCACCGGAGCGGCAGGGGTGAGCTGTCGTGCTTCGACCGACTCGGCGTCGAAGGCCCGAACGAACGAGGTCACCTCGTAGGGGCCGAGGTCGTCCCACGGGCGGATCGTGGCCGTCGTCGTGACCGAACACGAATCGGAGGCACCGACCGGACCCAGCGCACAACCGTTGACCACCGCGGGTTCGCCGACGAGCACGCGGCGGAGCACCCGCTCGAAGTCGGTGTCGACCCGAAGATCGGTCAGCTCGGCGGCGCCCGCGTTGCGCACGCGCACCACGTGTTCGAGGTTCCAGGTTCCGTCGCCGTTGTTCGTGGGTTCGAGTCGTTCCTCCACGATCTGCACGACGGGTAGGGCCTGCGCGTCGGTCGTGTCGGTGGCCACCACCGGGGTCAGTGCCTCGGAGACGGCCTGGGCAACCGAACGGAACACGAACGGGCCGGAGTCGGACCCGGTGTCGAGGGTGAGGCGCATGAGCCAGGTACGACGCTCGGCCACATCGAGGCGATCGGCGGTCGTCAGCAGCTGGGTGGCGGTGGCGCCGTCGTAGCTGGGGTCGAGCGACAGGGTCCGGGCCGAGATCCAGTCGACCGACCACGCGTGCGGCTCGAGCGTGGCGTCGAGGTCCAGGGCGAGGCCGAGCCGTCGAATCCGGACGTCGCCAGTGTTCTCCACGCTGCCTTCGAGGAGGAGGCCGAACGAACCGTCGCGGTTCCGTTCGATCTCGACGACCTCGATCGAGGTGGCGATGGCCGGCGCCTCGCGGAAGGCGAACAGTTCGGACGAGTCGCCGGCCGCAACCTCTTCGAGGGACACGGAGGTGCCGGTGGCCGATGCCCTGCCAGTCCACGAGCAGCGCGCCGGACGGTGACGTCATGCACGAC
>JAHDHM010000195.1 GCA_020631315.1 Acidimicrobiales bacterium | reverse complement strand
CGTCGTACTCGAGCATGCCCGCGTAGAAGACGTCGGGATGATCGCCACGGTCGAACTCCGCGAACGCCGGATCCTCCATCGCCTGGCTGATCTCGATCGCCCGGTCGCCGCGGAAGTTGAACAAGATCGCCGCGTCGCCGTCGGACATGCGTCCCACGGGCTCGCCCGACTCGTCGGCGATCACGAACACACCGAGATCCTGGTCGCCCAGGTCGGACTCGGCGTACATCGTCTCGACCGCATCGGTGGCCGAAGCGAACTGACGGCCGACACCGTGCACGTGCGCCATGTAGCCCCGCTCCACCATGGGCCAGTCCGCCCCGTAGCGGTCCATGGTCATGGTCATACGACCACCGCCCGACGCGATGAGCGCATCGACGCCGGCCTCACGGGCCTCTGCCAACACGGCCTCGGTCGCTTCGAGATAGGTGAGCGCAGAGCGGGGAGCGACATCGCGCCCGTCGTGCAGCAGATGGAGGCGGATCCGCTGCACACCTTCGCTCACCGCACGACGGATGAGGGCGTAGAGGTGGTCGACGTGGGAGTGGACGTTGCCGTCGGAGTGCAGACCGATCAGGTGCAAGGTGCCGGTGCGTCCATGCTCCACAGCCGTCGCCCAGACCTCGCTCTCGAAGATCGACCCGTTCTCGATCGCGATGCCGACGAGCTTTGCGCCCTGGGCGAACACCCGACCCGCACCGAGGGCGTTGTGGCCGACCTCACTGTTGCCCATGTCGTCATCGGACGGCAGCCCCACTGCGGGACCATGTGCGAGCAGCGTCGTCGACAGCGGCGAGGCCATCAGGCGATCGAGCGTCGGCGTGGCCGCCTCGGTCACGGCGTTCGACGGCCCCTCCGGAGCGACACCGACACCGTCGGCCACGACCACCAGGACCGGCCCGGAACGCCCGGGAAACGACGGATGTGGCTCGAGCGAGTGGACCTCAGAGGACATGCTCGGAGTCTACGAAGTCGCAGACCCCCGACGGGCCGCTCCCGAGGCCCTTGCGCTGTGTCAACCGAGGCGCTTGCGCTGTGTCAACCGAGGCGCTTGCGCTGTGTCAACGGAGGCGCTTGCGCCAGGCGCTGAAGGACCCGATCGGGCCGCCGTGCGGACGGCGCAACCACGGCCATGGATGCAGCTCCACCACCGCATCTGCGAGGCGTTCCTCCAGACGACGGAACCCGGGCACCGGCGCCCAGGTCACCGCAAGACGCTCGCCGGCCAGCGCGTCGGCCGGCGAGCCGAGCGACACCCGGACGTCACGGTGTTGTGCGAGATCGGCCAGACACTCGGTCAGGAACACCAGGCGATTGGCCGCCAGACGGAGCCTCACGAGCAGCGGCTCGTCGAACACGAAGTGCACGGGCAGCTCTGGGTGCGCAGACAGCGCGGGGTCGGACGTGCCGAGTGACTCAGCGGTGACCCACACGGCCTCGGGTGTGCCCGAGGCGAGCAACTTCGACGGCCCCGCCGTGGCGGTCGGGTCGGGATCGGACCTGAGCATCGGTTCGGTCACCGACGCTCCGGCCCGCGGATCGGGGCGATCGTCGATCGGACACGCATCCCGGTGCTCGCAGCCCTCGCAGATGCCGGGGGCGCGCGTGTTCACCTGCCAACGGCTGAAGCCGTAGGGACGGCCGGTGCCCGTGCCCACCGTCCACTGCCAGCCGAGGCGGTTCGCGGCGCGACTCCCGTCGAGCAGGTGGCGGAAGAACTGCTCTTCGCCGTCCTGCCAGTCGGCGCCGCCGCGCACCGTCCACTGCGACGACATCCACATCCGAGCCTGGTTCACCATCCAGCCGTCGTCGACCAGTTCGCCGATGGTCAGGTCGACGCAGGCCATCGACCGGTCCCACGGATCGATCCACGGCGTCACACGCGCCGGAAGGTGACGCAGCGGTCGTGCCGTGCGGCCTCCGAGTCGCGCGTACACATGCCGTGCGTACTCCTGCCACAGCAGCTCGTCGCGGAACTTCTGCACGTCCTTCGCCGGTCCGCCCGCCACGTGGACCCACGCCTCGTCCAGAGTGATCAGACCGTGTCGGAGGTACGGCGAGAGTCGTGACGCTCCTCGCCGCGACTCGGGCCAGACCTCGTTGCGACGACTCGCGTAGCCCCGTACGTCGTAGGCGGCGAGCGCCGCGTCTGCTGCGGTCTGCCCACCTCGAATCGACGACGTCGGGCGGGTGCCGTCGAGGAGGAGGTGTCCGAGATGCTCGGCGACCCAGTCAGCCGCGCCGGTGTACTCGGGAGTGGGCAACGACGTCATCGATGTCTCCTCGACTCCGGGCCCTCAGACGCGGCGGATCCGGATCGGACCCTTCGCCGTCGAGGGGTCCACGATGTGGCCCTTCTGGGTGATGACGACCGACCCGTCAGCCACGAGCCGACGACCAGCGGCGCGTGCGGGCTCCATCAGCTCACGCCACTCGTCGGGGTCGACGGCCTTGGCCGCCTCGCTCGGGCAGATCGTGGCATCGCCGGCTCGCTCGGCCAGTAGGTCGAGGATGGCCGCTTCGAGCTGCCGGTCGACCGGGCGGACCTTGCGACGGCGGCAGGCATCGGAGCACCAGCGCACCTGATCCCAGTCGTCAGCCCACTTCTTGCGCCACTCGATCCGGCGGCCACACGAGCCGCAGGTCTTCTCGTCCGTCGCCATCGACACGACCGTCACCGTAGAAGTGCTCGACCCGCCGACGACGAGCCTGGATGCCCACGACCTGTGCATCCGCATCCGAGCCCCGTGACGAGTCGGGGAGAGGTTCACATCGCCGTCGGCGCGTCCTCGATCGACACCTCGACGTCACTGAATCCCGGCGACCATGTCACCTCGCACCGAACCACGCGCTGAGTGTCCGCCCGAGGCACACCGTCGACACGCAGGAACCGGTCGCCGACGGTCATCTGGACGGTGGAGGACACGAGCCCAGCGCCGGTCTCCTCGGCGACGGCGACCACACACTGGTGAGCGGCGGCCTCGAACTCCTCCGGCGGGGTCGTGGGCCCACCGCCGGCACGATCGCCGAGCCACGCCGACGCGGCGAACAGCCCCATCATCACGAAGGGCAGCAGCACCAGGACGAGGACCAGTCGGTCGCGGTCTCGGTGGGAGCGTGCAGGAGGTGGCGCCGCATGGACGGGCTGCCACGGCAGCACCGGTGCCGGATCGTCGTTCGCGACACCACCCTCGGGCCAGGGGAATCCCTGCTCGGCCTCGCCCGCCAGCACCGTGGCGCCACTCGACGCGGACCTCTGCTCTGTCCCGCGTGAGTCCTCTGCTGCCGACACGCCACGATCCTTGCACGTCCCCGGTCCGAGCCTGAGGTCGCGAGCCGCCATCATGGTCCGATGTCCGCAGCTGCGCTCCCGGGACCGTCTGGGCGATGCGCTGGTGCGCACGCCGCTGCACCGGTCACACACGCTGTCGGAGATCACCGGCGTCGACGTGTACCTCAAGTTCGAGAACCTCCAGTACACCGGTTCCTTCAAGGGCCGAGGTGCCAGGAACCGGCTGCTCGACGTCGAGCCCGGCACCGGGGTCATCGCCATGTCGGCGGGCAACCACGCCCAAGGTGTCGCTCATCACGCGTCGCTGCTCGGCATCGACGCCACGATCGTGATGCCGCGCACCACACCCTTCGTCAAGGTCGCGAGAACCCAGGATCTCGGTGCCCGGGTGGTCCTCGCCGGCGACGACGTGATGGAGTCCGCGGTCGAGGCACGTCGGCTCTCCGACGCCGAGGGGCTCGAGTTCATCCATCCCTTCGACGATGCGGCCGTCATCGCCGGGCAGGGGACCATCGGGCTCGAGATGCTCGAGGACGAGCCCACGCTCGACACCATCGTGGCCGCGGTCGGAGGTGGTGGGCTGGTCTCGGGACTCGCCCTCGCCGCCAGCGCCCACGACCGGCCGGTCCGGGTCGTGGGCGTGCAGACCGAGCGCTACCCCTCCATGGCGGACCGGCGTGCGGGCCGTGCGTCGACCGCGGCACCTGGTTCCACCGTCGCGGACGGCATTGCCGTGACCGAACCCGGAGTGCTGACGTCCGCTCTGGTCGAGCAGCACGACGTCGAGGTGTTGGTGGTGTCCGAGGCGGCCATCGAGCGATCGATCGCGCTGCTCCTCGAGATCGAGAAGACCGTCGTCGAAGGTGCTGGTGCGGTGGGGCTCGCCGCCTGCCTCGAACATTCCGAGCGCTTCGCCGACCAGAAGGTCGGTCTGGTCCTCTGCGGAGGGAACATCGACCCGAGGACACTCGCCGTCGTGACCCTTCGAGGCCTTGCCAGCCAGGGGCGTCTCAACCGCATTCGAGTCGAGCTCGACGACGTTCCCGGTCGTCTCGCACAGGGGTCCAAGGTCATCGCCGACGAGGCGGCCAACGTCGTGCAGGTCGACCACGACGGCCTCGGCTCCACCGGTGCACGAAGCACCGTGCTCGAACTCCGCGTCGACACGCTCGATCTCGATCACGCACATCGGGTGCTCGACGCGCTCCGTACCGTCGGCCTGCGCGCCGAACTCGTGGACTGGTGAGCCGACCCGGAGTCGAACTCCCGACCGGCCGGCGATCCGGTCGCTAGGGTCCGCGCATGCATCGACCGAGCCCTGAAGGCGATCGCCTGGCCGACGCCGTCGTCGACCACGCACTACGGCGGGTCCGGATGGACCCGCCGCCGCTCGATGGTCCCCGCACCGGCGACGAGCTACGTGCTGCTGCCGGAGCGACGATCACGCCGTCGGGCATCGGCGGGGACGAGGCACTGCGGATCTTCGCCGACGTCCTGGCGCCGGCCACCATCTCGACGGACCACCCGAGGTTCCTGGCGTTCGTCCCCGCGGCCCCGACCGAGAGCGCCATCCTCGGTGACCTCTTGGTCAGCGCGAGCTCGATCTACGCAGGGAGTTGGAAGGAGGGTGCCGGGCTGGTCTTCGCCGAGAACGAAGCCCTTCGCTTTCTCGCCGACGAGTTCGGGATGCCGGCCGCAAGCGCCGGTGTGTTCGTGAGCGGCGGCACGGCCGGCAACCTCTCGGCACTCGTCACTGCTCGGGACCGCCACCGGCAACGAACCGGTGATCCACTGACACGACCGATCATCCTCGCTTCGGCCGAGTCCCACTCGTCGGTCGCCGCGGCAGCCGGCGTCATGGACGCCGACGTCGTCGCAGTTCCCGTCGGGACCGACCGACGTCTCACCGGGCCGGCCATCGCTCGAAAGCTCGCGTCGTTCGAGCCACACCGTCGAGGCAGCGTCGTCGCAGTCGTCGCCACCGCCGGCACCACCAACCTCGGCGTGATCGACGAGCTCGACGGTGTCGCGACCGTCTGCGCCGAGCACGGCCTCTGGTTCCATGTCGATGCCGCCTATGGCGGTGCAGGCCGGCTCGCACCGTCGGTTCGCCAGCTCTACGACGGCATCGAGTGCGCCGACAGCATCATCGTCGACCCGCACAAGTGGCTGTTCGCTCCCTTCGACGCCTGCGCCCTCCTGTGGCGGGATCCCGATGAGGCCCGGCGGACCCACACTCAGTCTGCGGGCTACCTCGACGTGCTCGACGACGGCGATCCGAACCCGTCCGACCTCGCCCACCATCTGTCCCGGCGAGCACGAGGGGTGCCCTTCTGGTTCTCGCTGGCGGTCCACGGGGTCGACGCGTACCGCGATGCGATCGAGGCCACGCTCGAGACGGCAGCCGGCATCGCCCAGCTGGTGCGCGACGACGACGTCCTCGAACTCGTGGCGCCGCCGAGCCTGGGTGTCGTGTGCTTCAGGCGCCTTGGCTGGGGTCCGCACGAGTACGAGGCCTGGTCCGAACGCCTGCTGCGGCGTGGTCAGGGCTTCGTCACCCCGACGACGGTCGACGGTGAGACGGTGCTGCGGATCTGCGTCGTCAATCCGCGAACCACCGTCGACGACGGTGCGCTCGTGCTGGCGTCGCTCAGCTCCTGACGAGGCGCCCGGGCCGACAACCCGTGAATGCGTCGTGCTCGCGGGTCACCTCGCCGCGAACGACCGTCGCCACGTAGCCGCTGGCGTCTTGCACGAGTCGTGAGCCGCCGGCAGGCAGGTCGTGCACCTTGCGCGGACCGTGCAGCGTGAGCGCGTCGAAGTCGATGACGTTCAGGTCGGCTCGCATTCCCGGCGCGACGACACCGCGATCGGTCATGCCGAACAGCCGCGACGTGTCGTGCGTCATCTTCTTGATGACGTAGGGGAGTTCGAGTTTCGGGCCACGTGACCGATCCCTGGCCCAGTGCGTCAGCATCCAGGTCGGGGTCGACGCGTCGCAGATGAAGTTGGCGTGCGCACCACCGTCGGCGAGGCCGAGGACCGCAGCCGGGTGGGTGAGCATGTCGTGGAGCGCGTCGCCGTTGCCGTGGCTGTAGCCGAGGAACGTCATCAGCAGGAACGCTTCGCCGTCACGATCGAGCAGCCGGTCGTAGTACTCCTCCAGCTCGCTGTGGCCCGCCTCGGCCGCTCTGCCGGCGATCGACTCGGATGCAGGAGGTTCGTAGTCGATGGGGTCGCCGAGCACGTAGGTGCGGTTGTGGCCCTTCAACACGAGTGCCGACAGCGGGTCTGCCGACAGCGCGGCGTCCTCCGCTGCTCGGGCCTCGGCGACGAGCTTGGCCTTGAGCGTCGGATCATGCAGGGCCCGAACCTGCTCGGCCAGGGGACGATCGAGCAGCGGAGCGAACGACGGACAGTCGAGGAACCGGTGACGACCCTGGAGACCGAAGAGGACGCCGAACGGGCGCCCCGCCACCTGGGGGATGACCCTGTGCCCAGCCTGTTGCGCCTGGTGCGAGAGCTCCATGAAGTGGCGCCAGTCGTCGGGTGCCACCAGGTTCTGGAGCATCAACCAGGTCACCGGGACGTCGATCTCCTTCGCCAGGCGGATCATCCAGTCCATCTCGTCGTGCGGCTTCACGATGTCCTCACCGGCCACACCGGC
>JAHDHM010000194.1 GCA_020631315.1 Acidimicrobiales bacterium | reverse complement strand
GGACATGGACGAAACGGAACAGATCGCATGGATGGCCCGGCGCTTGACGTTCGGCTCCGGCCTGGCTGAACTTCCCGAGCTCGGTGCGAGCGGACGCGACGCCACGCTCGCCCTTCTGCTCGAACCCGAGGAGACCCCGGCGAGTCCGTGGGCAGGGTTGGACGTCCCGATCGACATCAGCCTCGATGACTCGATCGTTGCCATCAACGCATGGCTCGACCATCTCGTCGCCTCGCCGGCGCCGCTCCAGGACTGGACCACGTGGTTCTGGCACGATCACTTCGCCGTGTCGGCGCCGCAGATCCGAAGCCTCGCCGCATTCACCCGCCACATCGACCTGCTCGCCGAGCTCGGCAGCGGCGGCTTCGCCGAACTGCTGCGCGCCGTCACCATCGATCCGGCAATGCTGATCTTCCTCGACGGCCGCCGCAATCGTGTCGGTGCCGTCAACGAGAACTACGGCCGGGAACTCCTCGAGCTCTACGCGCTCGGTGTCGGCAACTACGACGAGGCCGACGTGCGCGCTGCGGCCGTCGCGTTGACCGGATGGGCGTGGACGGAGGACTTCGACGACAGCCGGTTCGTGGCCCGACGGCACGACGACACTCCGCAGACGCTGCTCGGCTCCACCGTCCACGACCTCGACAGCGTCATCGAGGTGGTGACCAACCACGACGCGTGCGCAGAGCACATCACCCACCACATGGCCGACGCGATGCTGGGGACGGCGCTGTCGGCGGCCGACCAACGGGTGATCGCCGACCGGTTCCGAGCCTCTTCGCTCGACGTCGGGACGCTGCGTCGGGACCTCATCGAGCTCGCCCTCGAGGGCGCATCGGTTCCCGTCGTCCTCCCTCCTCTGCAGTGGTTCCTGCAGACCGAGGCACTCACCGGCGCGACGCTGCAACCGAGACCGCGGCTCTTCGCTCTCCGACAGATGGGTCAGGTGCCCGGCGTCCCGCCGAATGTCGGCGGCTACCCCGACGCCCTCACCTGGGCCGGACCCTCGACCACCGTTGGTCGGTTTCGCGCCGCCAGCCTGCTCGCCGAGAGCACCCCGGATGATGCACCGGTGCTCGATCGCACCCGGGCGCGGGACTGGACGGCGGTCGCCGAACTGACCGGCCGGCCCGCCGGCTTCTCCGCGGCAACGGCCCGCGCACTCGACGACGCGAACACCAGCCGACGGGGTGGTCGCGAGGCGCTGGCCGCGGTGCTCATGACTCCGGAACTGGCGGTGGCGTGATGACGACCTCCTCCCCGCTCCCCCGCCGCCGGTTCCTTCGGCTCGCCGGCGGCACGGCCGGCGCCATGGCGCTCGGTGCCTGTTCGTGGAACGAAGCGGTCCGCGAGTCGGTGGCGGCATCGACCACGACCGTGCCGGCTTCATCCACCACGACGGGTCCGTTGGTGTCCACGGGTCCTCCGCTGCTCGTCGTCGTCAACCTCGGCGGTGGCAATGACGGCCTCAACACGTTCGTTCCCGACGGCGGGCGCTACCGCGACCTGCGACCATCGATCGGCCTTGACGCTGCGGACCTCCTCGACACCGGTTCTGGGTTCGGGCTGCACCCGGCGCTGGCCCCGATCGAGCGGCACTGGCACGCGGGGCAGATGGCGGTCGTCCAGGGGCTGGGCCTGCCCGAGCAGTCCCGCTCCCACTTCACCGCCACCGACGTGTGGTTCGCGGGGCAGCCCGACGTCGTTCCGAACGGGTGGCTCGGCCGGTGGCTGGACCTCCATCCCTCGGCCGGGACGGACCCGTTGCTCGCGGTCGCGCTCGGCGGCGGTCGCAGTGCAGTAACCGGTACGACAGCGAGCAGCACGGTGATCGCCCGACCCGACCAGTTCCTCCTCCAGACCACCCCGGGGATGGACGCAGATGCACTCGCTGAGGTGCTGCTGGCAACTGCCACGCCTGGCGTCGGTGATGGCGACGCACTGACGCTGGTCCGTCAGGGCATTCCGCGGGCCGTTAACGCCGTGCAGATCCTCGACGAGATCGGTACCGACGACGCCGTCAGCTCGCTGGAAGCGGACTCGGCCTCCGGGTTGCTGGCGGTGGCCAGTCGCATCGTGCAACTCAACCTCTCGACCGAAGTGATCATGATCGACGTCGGGGGCTACGACACGCACGCCAACCAGCTCGTCACCCACGAGCGCCTGCTCGCCGACCTCGCCACCGGAATCAACGGCTTCTTCGCCGAGCTCGAGTCTGCGGGCGTCGACCGCGACGTGGTCGTGATGACCACGAGCGAGTTCGGGCGACGAGCCCAGGACAATGGCTCGGGTACCGACCACGGCACGGCGAACTCGCACCTGCTCATCGGCGGCAGCGTTTGGGGCGGTCGCTACGGCGAGCTGGGACTCGATCGGTTGGTCGACGGCGATCTGCCGATCGGGATCGACACCCGGAGTCTCTATGCGACGGCGTTGCACCACCTCGGAACGGATGCGGGCGATGTGCTGTCCGGGCCGTGGGAGGAGCTCGGCATCGTGTGATCCCGTGGTGGTGGACCTCTCGATTATTTACATGTAGAAATGTAAATATGATTCGAACGGTGTCCCACCTTTGGGTCGGTCTCATTCTCGGTGTCTCGTTCCTCGCCGCACCGATCAAGTTCCGAGCCGAGTCGCTCACCCTTCCTGTCGCCGTGGACGTGGGCCGAGCCACCTTCCACGCGTTCGCCAAGGTCGAGTGGCTGCTCAGCGCCGTTCTTGTCGTCGCCGCGGTCCGCTCCATCGGTTCGAGCACCCCGATGGAATCGCTCGACGGTGCCCTGCTCGCCGGCGCCCTCGGCATCGTCGTGGTGCAGGCGTTCTGGCTGCTCCCGCTGCTCGACGTTCGGGTCGCCGCCGTCATCGCAGGAACACCACCCCCGCCATCGCACCTCCACACCATCTTCGCCGTCCTCGAATTCGTGAAGGCCGCGTTGCTGTTCACCCTCGGGCTGCGGATGTCGACATGACGGTGGATCGCCCGGACCTCGACGACGCGGAACAGATCGAGCGCATGGTCCGTCGGTTCTACGCCGACGTGGCCCAGGATGATCTCCTCGGCCCCGTGTTCAACGAGGTAGCCCGCGTCGACTGGTCCGGGCACATCCCCACCCTCACTCAGTTCTGGTGTCGGGAACTGCTCGGCCAACCCGGCTACGCCGGCAACCCGTTCTCCAAACACGCAGCCATCCACCGGCGGTCACCGTTCACCCACGAACACTTCGTGCGGTGGCTCCAGCTGTTCGCGGACACCGTCGACGACTCCTGGGCCGGGCCGCGGGCGGAACGAGCCAAGGAGCTCGCGCACCAGGTGGCCAAGATCCACGAGACCCAGCTGCACCGCCGGCACCCGGTCGTCCTCGGATCGTGATGACCGGCGATCGGTACGATGGCGACATGGGCAGCGATCAGGCTCCTCCGCTGCAGCAACAGGCCCGAGCGCTCGGCGACCCCAGCCGCTTCCAGATCTTCGACCACATTCGGACGTCCGACGCCCCGGTCCCGATCGCCGACCTCACCGAACTGCTCGGCTTCAACCACAACGCCATCCGGCAACACCTGCACGTCCTGGTCGAGAGCGGCCTCATCGCCGAATTCACGGAACGACGGACGACGCGCGGTCGACCCCGGAAGCTGTACGTGCTGCGCGACGACGCGATGAACGTGTTCGCCGCACTCTCCGGCTCGTACGAGCAGCTCGCCGGCCTCCTGCTCGAACTCGCGACCTCGTCCGCATCGCCGTACGACGTCGGGCGGGTCGCCGGCCGCGACGGCGTGCGGGTTCCCGAACACGCACTCGGACACGAGGACCTCGCCGACCACCTCGAGCAGCAACTTCGCATCAGCGGTTTCGAACCTCGCCGCATGTCGCCCACGATGCTCGAGTTGGGACACTGTCCCTTCGCCGAACTCGCGCAACGAAATCAGAGCGTCGTCTGCGAACTGCACCGCGGACTGCTCGACGGCCACCTCGACGCACTGTCCGAGGAACTCCGAGCCCAGCTGGAACCTCGCGATCCTGCGATCGCCGGCTGCCGGGTCGAACTCCGCCCCAGCACCGTGAGCTGACCCCACAGACATCGTCGCTCAAGCGCACCCTCCGATCGGTCGATTCCTTCGTCGGACAACGAGCCGTACGGGCGGCTCGGCCAAGGCGGAGGGCAGTCCATGCATCATCACATGGGACACATCCTGGCGGCACTGGTCGCAGGGGGCATCGCCCTCCTGTTGAGTCGGTGCGGAGTTCTGCCCTCGGCATCAGCGGAGGAGGTGGTCGACGAAACGGCGCCGGTCATCGTCGAGACGACGACCTCGACCGAAGCGCCGACGACCACGACGACCACCACCGCACCGCCACGCTCGACGACAACCGCAGCCGTCGCGCCGATCCTCCAGACCGAGGACCCCGATGAAATCGCCTACTGCCTCGCAACCGTGCTCGTCCGGGACGTGTTGAGCACCGGGGTGCGCGGCGAGATCGACCGTGTCCGCTCTGCCATCAACCGTCGCACACTCATGATGCGGAGCGTCACCCCGCCCGAGCGCATCAGCGTCGAGCTCGAGGTGACACTCTCGACGGCCGAGACGATCAGCGAGTTGCTCGGCGACGAGGAACGCACGCTCGACGACAAACAGGATGAACTCGCCGTCCTCATGACCGACGAGCGCTACCGCTCGAGCGTTGCCGCGGTCGACGCCTTCGAACGCGACGTCTGCCTCGTCGACTGATTCCAACGCTCGCCCCCTCGGCCAAACGTTCACATCTTCAGGCAGCGGCGCATCCCCCCGTTTGCAAGAATCGTCCAACACGAAGTGATCCGAACCGGGGGGACCATGACGGACACGTTCACGATCGAGGATTCGGTCGTGCCACTGCGGCCCGCAATGCGTGCGGGGATCGAACGCGAATGGACCCGGCTCGGCCGCCCCGGCACCTGGTGGACGGCATCGCAGCGAGTCGACATCGCCGCAGTGGCTCGCGCCGCGATCGACGATGCACCCGCACCGGATCACGGGCTCGACGAGGCGGTCGCCTCGATGGCGCAACGGGTCGCAACCGACGCGCACCACATCGAGCGAACCGACGTCGACGCCCTCGACCACGCCGGCGTGTCGCCCACCGCCTACACCGAACTGGTCGGCGTCGTTGCCAGGCTCGCCGCCGTCGACACGACCGTCGCCGGTGTCGGCGGCCGGCCGTTGACCCTTCCTGATCCGGCCGCCGGCGAACCCACGCGGCTCGAGGTCGCCGGGGCGAAACGTCGGTCTGCCCACGTGCCCATGGTCGGCGCTGCCGGCGCCATTACGGCCCTCACCGCAGTCGCCGACGAGGAAGCCGCCCAGGCCGACCTCCACGGCGCGCTGTATCTGCGGTACGACGAGATGGGCAACCCGGCCATCGTCAAGGACATCCCCCGGTGGCAGATGGAACTCGCCGCCACCACGACCTCGTGGCTCAACCACTGCGTCTATTGAACGGCGGCGCATGCAGGGATGCTCCGTGCGAGCCTCGTCGCTTCCTCCACCACCCTCGATCTCGGGTCGATCGTCGACCCCGCCCGCGCCCCCGGTCCACCCGGCGCCGCGGAGTTGCTGGACTTCACCCGTGCGCTCGTTCGCCGTACCGACGAGCTCGACGACGCGCGAGCCAGTCTTCGGGCAGCGATCGGCGACTCGGCCACCGGCGCCGTGGCCGGTGCGGTCGGCAACTTCGAGATGATGAACCGGCTCCTCGATGCCACCGGCGTGCCCACACCCGGCTCGCTCGACGACATCACCGCCGAGCTCCGCCGGTGATCGACAAACGCCGTGTCTGACCTCGCCGTCTTCGCCATCGTCCTGGCGATCGTCTCGCTGTTCCGGACGCGGATGAAATCGCTGCCGCTGACCCCGCCCATGCTGTTCGTCGGCGCCGGCCTGCTCCTCGGCCCCGAAGCACTCGGCTTCGTCGATCTCGACCTCGACGACGAAACGGTCGTGCTCATCGCCGAACTCACGCTGGCCCTCGTACTGTTCTCCGACGCCGCCCGCATCGACACCCGATCCGACCGCCTCTCATTCGGCCTCCCCGCCCGGCTGCTTGCCATCGGGCTGCCGCTCACCATCGGTCTCGGCACCATCGTCACGCGGCTGCTCCTCGCCGACCTGTCTTGGGCACAGGCCGCCCTCGTGGCGACGATCCTCGCCCCCACCGACGCGGCGCTCGGAGAAGCCGTCGTCACCAACGAGTCCGTGCCGGTCCGAATCCGACAGGCCCTCAACGTCGAATCCGGCCTCAACGACGGCCTCGTCGTGCCCGTGTTCACACTGCTGCTCGCCGTCGTCGCCGGGTCGGAGATCGAAGGAGCCGGATCGCTGGTCGGCGAAGCGCTGGGAGAGATCGCCATCGGATTGGCCGTCGGCGCGGCGGCCGCGTTCCTCATGTCCCTCGTGCTCCCCGCCGTGAAGACACGCGGCTGGACCGACGGCGAAGGTCTGCGGCTCGTTGCGCTCGGATGCGGCCTGGCCGCCTTCGCCGGAGCCGAAGTGCTCGGCGGCAACGGCTTCCTCGCCGCGTTCGCATGCGGGCTGATCGCCCGCTACCGGCTCGGCCCCGACGTCGCCGAACGAACCGAGCTCGCGGAGGACATCGGCCAGATCGGAGCCTCGATGACGTTCGTACTCTTCGGCGCGCTGCTGGTCGTGCCCGCGCTCGAAGTGCTCTCGTTCGGCGTCGTGCTCTGCGCCATCGGCACGCTGACCCTCGGCCGCATGATGCCGGTCGCACTCTCGCTGATCGGCACCGGTCTCATGCGCCCGACCGTCGCGTTCATGGGCTGGTTCGGACCCCGCGGGCTCGCCTCGATGCTGTTCGGTCTGCTCGTCGTCACCGAAGGCGGCGTCGACACCGCCGACGATCTCTTCTCCGTTGTCGTCCTCGTCATCCTGGCGTCGGTCATACTGCACGGCATCACGGCCGCGCCCTGGTCGGCCCGCTACGGCGCATGGTTCGCCGAACACGGAGTGA
>JAHDHM010000193.1 GCA_020631315.1 Acidimicrobiales bacterium | reverse complement strand
GATCGACACAGCGAGGCGAGGGCCCGAAGGGCGCGAGCCCGCTGATCGACACAGCGAGGTGAGGGCCCGAAGGGCGCGAACCCGCTGATCGACACAGCGAGGCGAGGGCCCGAAGGGCGCGAACCCGCTGATCGACTCAGCGAGGTGAGGGCCCGAAGGGCGCGAGCCCGCTGATCGACACAGCGAGGCGAGGGCCCGAAGGGCGCGAGCCCGCTGATCGACACAGCCATCCCCTACGCCCCGTCGCGGGCGATGGCGTCGAGTCGCTTGAGTGCGATGCGTCCGGTGCGCTGGATGCGGGCGATGCCTCGCTCGGTGAGCGCTGCTTCGACGTCGTCGAGGCGCTGCGGCGAGCCGCCGAAGCTGAACGTGATGTGGTCGGCGTCGAAGTCGAGCGCGTAGCCGCCGTTGCGGTTGGCGATGTCGAGCACCACGTGCGGCTCGACACCCTTCTCGACGGACACGAGCATCAGCTCACGCTCGACGGCGTCGTCGGGATGCAGCTCCTCGATGCGCACCACGTTGATGAGCTTGTCGAGCTGCTTGACGATCTGCTCAAGGGGCGCGCTCTCGAGATCCACCACGATGGTGATCCGGCTGAAGGCGTCGTCGTTCGTGGGGGCGACAGCGAGCGAGTGGATGTTGAAGCCGCGCCGGGCGAACAGGCTCGCCACTCGTGCGAGTACACCCGACTTGTTCTCGACGACGACGGCGAGGATGTGGAGCTGGTCGAGCTGCTTGGGGTTCATGACGGGGCCAGTCCTGTCTTGGAGAGTTCGGCGTCGCCCTCGGGGCCGAGGATGACGACGTCGTTGCTGCCACCGGAGGGCACCATCGGGTACACCTTCTCGAACTCGTCGACACGGAAGTCGACGACCACGGGGCGATCGGTGATGGCATTGGCCTGTTCGATGACGGCGGGCACCTCTTCGGCCTTCTCGGCTCGCAGTCCGACACATCCCATCGCCTCGGCGAGCTTCACGTAGTCCGGCGTGTCCGGCGAGAGGTACACCTCGGAGTAGCGCTCGTCGTAGAAGAGCTCCTGCCACTGGCGGACCATGCCGAGGTACGCGTTGTTCAAGATGGCGATCTTCACGGGGATGCCCTCGATCGCCGCGGTGATCAGCTCCTGGCTGGTCATCTGGAAGCAGCCGTCGCCGTCGACGGCCCACACGGTGGTGTCGGGAGCGGCCACCTGCGCACCGATCGCACCTGGAACCGCGTAGCCCATGGTGCCGAGGCCACCCGAGTTGATCCAGGTGTACGGGTGGTTGAAGTGCCAGAACTGGCTGGCCCACATCTGGTGCTGGCCCACGCCGGCCACGACGATCGTGTCGCGGGGCGACAGGTCACGCAGCTGTTCGAGCACGTACTGCGGCTTCAGCGGGAAGCCCGTCTCACTCTGCTCGTACTGGAGGGGGTAGGCCTCCTGCCAGCCCGAGATGGTCGAACGCCACGGCGTGCGATCGACGTCGCCGACGCCAGAGACCTTCAACATCTCGTTGATCGCCTCGACGGCCTGGCGGGCGTCGGCGATGATCGGCACCTCGGCGCGTCGGATCTTGCCGTGCTCGGCAGGATCGACGTCGATGTGGACGACCTTCGCGTTCGGTGCGAACGCGTCGACCTTGCCGGTGACGCGATCGTCGAAACGTGAGCCGAAGGCGAGGAGCAGATCGGACTGCTGGATCGCGGTGATGGCCGTGTAGTTGCCGTGCATGCCCGGCATGCCGAGGCACAGCTCGTGATCGTCGGGAAACACGCCACGGGCCATGAGCGTGGTCACGACCGGGATCTGGGTCATGTCGACGAACTCGGCGAGTGCCTCTGCGGCACGGGCCTTCAGCAGGCCGCCGCCGGCGTAGACGACCGGCCGCTCGGCATTCTGGATGAGCTCGACGGCTGCCGCGATGGCGTCACGATCGAGTTCGTGGTCGGGGCGGTAGCCGGGGAGGTCGATGCCCTGACCCCACGTGGCCTCGATGGACTCGTCCCATTCCATCTCTGCGTTGGCGACGTCCTTCGGCAGATCGAGCAGCACCGGACCGGGACGGCCGGTGCTGGCGATGTGGAAGGCCTCCTGGACCAGGCGCGGGATGTCGGCGGCGTCGGTGATGAGCTCGTTGTGCTTCGTGACCGACCGGGTGATGCCGACCGTGTCGCACTCCTGGAACGCATCGGTGCCGATCGCGCCGAGCGCCACCTGGCCGGTGACCGCGACCATCGGAACAGAGTCGATGTAGGCGTCGCACAGCGGCGTGACGATGTTGGTCGCCGCCGGGCCGCTGGTCACCACGACCACGCCGGGCTTGCCGGTGACGTGCGCGTAGCCCGACGCCATGTGGCCTGCGCCCTGCTCGTGACGGACCAGCACGTGGCGGATCGACGACTCGAGCAGCGGGTCGTACATCGGGAGGATCGCGCCGCCGGGTAGGCCGAATACGACCTCGACACCGCTCAGTTCGAGGCTCTTGAGCATCGCTTGTGCGCCGGTGAGTCGCATCGTGATCTGGCTTTCTCTCGTGTCGGTCGTGATGATTCGGGCCGGGACAGCAAAAGACCTCCCCGAAGGGAGGCCGAGAAGCGCACGCGGAGTTTCGCGTGCGCTAGCTGAGTACGACGATGAGGGTCGTGCCGAGGAAGATGTCTGGCGCGGTCATCCCGACCATTGTGCCCAAGGACACGGCTCCCCCGCAACCCAGATCTCGTCGTACCGGCGACCGGCGTCGCGTCGACCCGTGAACGACCGACGCGGCATCTACCGTGACCCCGTGACCGCCCGCCTGCTGCTCGCCCTCGTGGCGCTGGTGCTCTCGGGGTGTGCGACCGATCCGCAGCTGCGCCCACCGGCAGGCGTCTCCGCCATCGAGGCGGCGCTCGATCGCCCCTGTCCGGCGTCAGCGAGCATCCCTCTGATGGAGGACTTGGCCCCGTTGCGAGCGGTGACGGTGCGAGAGTTCGACGGGATACCCACCGATGTCGACGCCGTGGGCGGCTCCGCAGTGGTCGCTCTGCGCGATGGACGCATCGTGGACGACGACGGCACGGTGCTCCACGACCTGCGCGGGGACACCAGCCTCGACGCAGACCAGGGCTTGTTCTCCGTCGCCGGTCACCCCGAAGGCCTGTTGTCGTTGCGTACCGTCACCGACGGCTCGCTGCAGCTCACCCTGCACCGTCCCGATCCCGGATCGACCGATGCCGTGTTGCTCCGAGTGGCCCAGCCCGACGAGCGCCACAACGGCGGAGGTCTCGTCGTCCACCCCGACACCGGGGAGGTCTTCGTCGGTGTCGGCGACGGCGGAGGTCAGGGCGGTTGGTACCTCGGTGATGCACCCGAGCTCGGCACGATCCTGCGGGGTGTCGTGCGCCACGGCCGACTGATGCCCGTCGACGGGGCGACCGATCTGGTGTGGGCCACCGGTCTTCGTAACCCGAACACGCTGTGGCTGGACGGCGAGCGCATCTGGGTCGCCGACACGGGTGAGTCGTGCAGAGAAGAGGTGTCCGTCGTCGAGCTCGACCGAGTTGCGCCGGACTTCGGCTGGAACGCACGCGAGGGCGACGTCGACTTCATCGCCGACGAGGCGAGAGACCCGATCGAACCGGTCGCCGTGTGGCGCCACGACCGAGAGCGATGCGCCGTGGTCGGCGGGACCGGAGGTCCGGAATGGCTCGGCCACGCCGCCGTCGTCGCCGACCACTGCACCGGCGAACTGTTCGCCGTGACGCCCGACGGGCTCGGCCGGCTCCCGCTGGACCTCGCCACCGTCACCGCAGTCGACGTGCTCGACGGCGAGCTCCACGTGCTGCTGCTCGACGGCAGCCTCGTGCGGGTCGACCGAGGCGACACCTCGTCGAGCTGACGTGGACCAGACTGACCCGATGCGTCGACCACGTCTCCGATCGCCACACGACCGGGACATCTTCCGACTGGCGGTGCCGAGCCTCGGCGCGCTGATCGCTCAGCCGCTCTACATCATCACGGACACGGCGATCGTCGGGAACATCGGTACCGAGGAGCTGGCCGGCCTCGCACTGGCGACGACGGTCGTGCTCGGCCTCGGCAGCATTCTCGTCTTCCTGGCCTACGGCACCACGGGCCAGGTCGGACGGGCCATCGGAGCGGGTGGCGAACGACGCGCCGCGGAGCTCGGCGCCCAGGCGATGTGGCTCGCCATCGCCATCGGCCTCGCCGTCACGGTCTTGCTGTTGCTCGTCGGCGACACCGTCCTCGGATGGTTCGGCGCAGAACGGGTAGTCGAAGCGCACGCCTCGACCTACCTGAACATCAGCGCGGTCGGCTTCCCGTTCATCCTCATCACGATGGCCGGCACCGGGTACCTGCGCGGCACACAGGACACGACCACTCCGCTGATCGTGGCCGTGAGTACCGCCGTGTTGAACCTCGTCGTCGAGTTGTGGTTCGTGTTCGGTCTCGACATGGGTGTCGCCGGATCGGCGTGGTCGACGGTCCTGGCCGAAGGTGTCGGCGCCGCCGTCTACCTCGTCGTCGTCGGACGGGCGGTACAACGCCTCGGCGCCTCGATCCGGCCCGACGTCGCGATGCTCACCACCTCGGCGGTCCAGGGCGTCCACCTGCTCGTGCGCACCCTCGCCCTTCGAGCTGCGTTCGTCCTCGCCGTCGTGATCGCCGCGACCATGGGCACGGTCGATCTCGCCGCGCACGAGATCGCCATACAGATCTGGTTCCTCACCGCACTCTCGCTCGACGCCATCGCCATCGCCGGCCAGGCGCTCGTCGCCCGCCACCTCGGCGCCGACGATGCAGCGACGGCACGCGATGCGTCGGACCGGATGATCGAGCTGTCGATCGCCTTCGGTGTGCTCGTCGGCCTCCTGCTCGTCGCGGTGGCGAGCCCGCTGTCCACCGTGTTCTCCGACGACGACGCCGTCGTCGACCTCGCTGCGTTCCTGCTCGTCTGGGTCGCGGTCATGCAACCGGTCAGCGGGCACGTGTTCGCGCTCGACGGCATCCTCATCGGCGCCGGCGACCTCGCCTACCTCGGCCGTGCCATGTGGATCGCCACCGTGACGTTCGCGCTCCTCGGCGGCGCCGTACTGCTCACCGACGCCGGCATCGGTTGGCTGTGGGCGGCGCTCCTCGCGTTCACGATCGTCAGATCCATCACCCTTCAACACCGCTACCGCACTGACGATTGGCTCGTCACCGGAGCGTGATGCCCCAATCCTGCTGGGGTTTGTGGTTCTCTGGTTGACGCAGTCGCCATCGGAGGACCTCCATGACCGCCATTTCCGCCATCGAGGGCATCGGCCCGAAGTACGCCAAGAAGCTGGCCGCGAACGGCATCCGCTCCTGCGAGAAGCTCCTCGAGGCCGGAGCCACCCGCAAGGGTCGCAAGGCGCTCGCCGACGAGTGCGGCATCGCCGACACCCGGATCCTGGAGTGGGTGAACCGCGCCGACCTCATGCGGGTCAAGGGCGTGTCCACGCAGTACAGCGACCTGCTCGAGGCCGCCGGCGTCGACACGGTGAAGGAACTACGCCGACGCCGCGCCGACAACCTCGCCGCTGCCATGGCCGAGGTCAACGCCAAGAAGAAGAACAAGCTCGTGCGCCAGGTGCCCGTCGAGTCGCAGGTCCAGCGCTGGATCGACCACGCCAAGGAACTCCCCGCGGTCGTCAAGTACTAGGTCTTCGCAGCGCTAGCGTCGCGGCGTGGGCGATCAGCTGAGTCGCGTCGAGACGCTGTCGATGTTCGACGTGGCGCGCAGCGAGCCCGAGCTGGTGCTCGGGGTGCTCGCGATGGTGGCGATCTTCGCGATCGCCGCCGTGCTCGCCGTGAAGCCGGTCGAGTTCGTCAGCCGCGCTTGGCGCGCAGGATGGCGCTGACGGCCTTGCCGTCGGCCTGGCCGCGGGTGGCCTTCATCACGTAGCCCACGAAGGCGCCTTGGACACGGTCTTCGCCTTCGCAGAACTTGGTCCACGCCTCGGGATCCGCGGCGATCGCCTCGTCGACCAGCGTCTCCAACTCGGAGGTGTCCATGGCCTCGAAGCCGTGCGACGCTGCGATGGCGGCTGGGTCGCCGCCGGATTCGACGAGATCGCCGAGCACGGTCTTGGCCTGCGTGGCGGTGAGCTCACCACCGGTCTCCATCGTGACGAGTGCGGCGAACGACTCGGCCGTCAGCTGACCGGCACCCTCGGCAAGGTTGTTCACGGCATGGGTGACGAGGCGGCTGCCGTCGGCACCGGCCCCTGCGGCGGCGACGACCAGGTCGTCCATTCCTCGACCGACGATCACTGCGGCGGCCTCGCCATCGGCACCGGTCGCCTCCCTCACGACGGCACGGCGCGCAGCCGGCATCGGCGGGAGGGCCGCACGCATCTCCTCGACCCACTCGGGATCCGGGATGAGTGGCACGAGGTCGGGCTCGGTGAAGTACCGGTAGTCGTCGGCTTCTTCCTTCGACCGCATCGAGTGGGTCCGGCCGTCGTCCTCGGACCAGTGGCGGGTCTCCTGTCGAGGCTCCTCACCGCTCTCCCACAGCGCCACGTGCCGTGCCGCCTCGTACTCGATCGCCCGGCCGAGCGAGCGGAACGAGTTCAGGTTCTTGATCTCGCAACGGGTCCGCAGTTCGTCGCTGCCCACGGGACGTACCGACACGTTGGCGTCGACCCGCATCGAGCCCTCTTCGAGACGGGCGTCCGAAGTACCCGTCGCCACGAGGATGTCGCGCAGCTCCTCGGCGTACGCCCTGGCGTCGTCGGCAGAGCGCAGGTCGGGACGGCTCACGATCTCGAGCAGCGGCACGCCGGCGCGGTTGTAGTCGATCATCGACCGATCGGCACCGGCCAGACGACCGCCATCTCCGCCGACGTGTGTCGACTTGCCGGCGTCCTCTTCCATGTGGGCCCGCTCGATGCCGATCACGGTGCCGTTCGGGAGCTCCAGCTCGCCGTCGACACAGATCGGCTTGTCGTACTGGCTGGTCTGGAAGTCCTTCGGCATGTCCGGGTAGAAGT
>JAHDHM010000192.1:447-7063 GCA_020631315.1 Acidimicrobiales bacterium | reverse complement strand
CGATCGGTGAGGTCGGTCACGGCTCGCTGCTCGGCCTTCCTCAGGTGGGCTCGACCCCGATCCGAGCGACGGCGAGAACCGACGTACGGACGGTGCTGCTCGCGGTCCCCGTCCTGCGTGTCGTCGCTCAACGCAACGACACGGTGGCCTTCTGGATGCAGCGCGACGCCGACCTCGCCGTCGTCGCCCGTCGTCGCCTGGCCTGAACGACGCCGTGCAGCCGCGGCGCCGGCCTAGCTGAAGCCGCCGTCGGAGCTGTCGAGATCGATCGTGATCTCCACCGGCGTCGAGAGGGAGGAGGAAGCTTCGTCCACTGACGCACGGCCGGCGTCGCCACGTTCTTCGTTCGGCTCCGTGTCCTGTGCCGACACCTGAGGTGCGGCGAGGAGGGTCTCACCGACGGACTCGGTGGTCGACCAGTCCGGATCGACACCGGGGCAGTCGACCACGAGCCCGTCCGCGGGCCGGTCGATCTCCCACAGCAGGGCAGGTCGCTCACCGTGCCAACGGATCGCGAACGACACGATGCCCCACCTGGTCGGCACCCGGTGAGCTTCGACCGGCGCACCGAGCCACGACTCCCTGAACGCCGGCAGCAGCGACAGCCGTGCCTCGCCCGGGTGTTCGACGACCGCCGTCGACAACAGCGCCGAGATGATCGATGCGACGGCAGCGCCGTCATGACCGTCACCGCCGACACCACCGCCGGCGGGGTGGAGAACTGCCGGAACGGAACCGGTCGCCGAGGTGGCCTCGACGAGCCAGTCCACACGTTCGAGCGCCCCAGGCCTGCCGGCGCGGAGGTCGATGACGGCTGCGTCGGCAGTGGCGACGACGTCGAAGCCCATCGGCGGCGTGTTCCGGTGGACCGGCACACCCTCGGGCGACACCGGATCGTGTGGCTGCGTCGATGCTCCAGACCGGCCGGCGACGTCGGCTGCGGCGTCGGCCTGACCGATCACCTCCAGCAGCGCAGCGATGTGCCGGAGGCCGACGTCGGCGAGCTCGCCGTCACCTTCGCCCCCGTCGGCGACCTTGGCCAGGTGACGCGCCGCACCGACGATGGTCTCGGCGCAGGCTTCGGCGGTCGCGGTGACACCGCTGAGCGCGGTGTGCCGATCGAGTGCCCGCATGGCGGCCACCGTGTTGGCGAGGTCGCCGAGCGCTCCATGACGATCGGCGTGGTCGCGAATGGCGAGCAGCGCGGACGCCGCATCACGATGGCGACCGAGACGGTCGAGCGCCTCGGTCACGAGGTGGTCGGACGCTGCAGGACCTTCGCCGGTCATCGGCCGGGCCATGGCGCCGTCGGGGCCGGCGAACAGCACGAGTGACCGTCGGAGCAGATCGAGCGCCTGGTTCCATCCGTCCTCGGGCAGCTCGACTCGGGTCTCGTCTCGGGTCTGCGCGACCCAGCCCGCTGCGACACGATCGAGCGGCGGTGTCGCAGCGACGTCGAGCACGTCGACGTCACCGTGGCCGAGCAGCGGCGCGACTGCCTCGATCGACGTGCCGTGCACGACCGGCACGCTCACGACGGCGTGCGCCGCTCCACGATCGCAGCGCACGGGCAACGACGGGACGCCTCGGCCGTCGGCATCGGGACCATCGAGCAGGACGGCGAGATCGGCATCCGCCGTCCCCCCGAGCGCCAGCCCGGGTGTACGTGACAGCTGCAGCGCCTGCACGCCGTCGACGACCACCCAGCCGTCGACGAGCTCGATGTGCTCGATGCGGCTCGCACCGGCGAGATCGAAGGGTCGGATCGCCAAGGCGAGTGCTACTGCAGCGTCCGTCTCGTTCGCCACTTCGACACGGACATGGCCGGCGCCGCCGGCGACCGCGCCGACGCGCTGGACGACATCGCCGCCGGCAGCGCGCATCCGGGTCTCGATCACCGGCGTGCCGTCCACGGCGACCTGTCGGACGGCCGCCACGTGCGGAGCGAGGTACCACCGGTCGTTGGCACGCACCCACCACTCGATGGTGAACGAACCGCCGGTCCAGAGGGTGCCGCGGGGATCCACCGCGCCGCGACCGGCACCGTCGAGGGTGCCGAGCAGTGTCCAACGACGATCGACGGTGTTGACGCCGTCGGGCCCGACGGGGTCGTAGGCGGGCGAGCTCGGATCGACACGACGCCGCCACCACAGCGGCAGCGACCAGACGTTCGGGTCGAGATCGGGACGGGAGGGAGCGGACTGTCGACGGCGCCACATATGCGGCGTGCAGGCTACCGGCCAGCCGTCTCTACACTGACGCCGTGAGAACGACGGCCCACGCTCTGGTCCCGGTGAAGGCCTTCACCGATGCCAAGACGCGACTGTCGCCGCTGCTCGACGAGCACGGCCGACGCGAGCTCGCCATCGCCCTTGCGACGCGGTCGATCCGCACACTGGTCGACGAACGTCCGACGACCGTCGTCGCCGACGATGCCGAGGTCCTGGATCTCGCCAGCTCGCTGGGAGCAACGACGCTGCACTGTTCGGGCCCCGGACTCGATCTCGCGGTGACCGAAGGCCTGGCACACCTCGCAGAGCTCGATGTCGCTCGTGCCGTCGTGGTGCACAGCGACCTTCCGCTGCTCGACACGGTCACCGATCTCGACGTGCCGTCCGGTGTCGCGATCGCCACCGATCGCCACGGCCAGGGAACGAACGCCATCGGTGTCGCCCCGACGGCCGACGTCCGGTGGGCCTATGGCGTCGGGAGCCTGCATCGGCACCGTGCCGAGGCGTTGCGCCTCGGCCTCGCAGCACGGCGCGTCCACCGGACCGCCCTGGCCTTCGATCTCGACACGCCGGCGGATCTCCGGGCGCTCCCCGAACTCGATGCGGGCAGCGCCCTCGCGGGGCTCGTCGAACGACTGCTCACCGACCACTCACGCACCGGAGTCCGATGAATCTCGACCTGCCGACCCCAGCACGTGCGCTGGCGATCGTGGCCCATCCCGACGATGCCGAATTCCAGTGCGGAGCGACACTCGCCAAGTGGGCCGCAGCCGGCTGTGAGGTCCATCACCTCATCTGCACCGACGGCTCGAAGGGGACCTGGGACCCGACGGTCGACCAGGCCGAGCTGGTGGTGACCCGCCGCCGCGAGCAACAGGCCGCGGCAGCGGCGCTCGGAGCGACCGGCGAGGTCGTGTTCCTCGGCTGGCCCGACGGTGAGCTCGACTCAGGACTTCGGCAGCGGTCGCAGGTCGCGTACTGGATTCGCAAGCTGCGCCCCGACGTGGTCCTCGGCCACGACCCGTGGAAGCGCCACCGGCTCCATCCGGATCATCGTCACGCCGGCTTCCTGGCGTGTGACAGCGTGGTCGCTGCTCGCGATCCGTTCTTCTTCCCGGAGCACGACATCCCACACCATCGCCCGTCGGCCCTGTTGCTGTTCGAGACCGACGTCCACGATCACGCCGAGGACGTCGAGGGATTTGCGGGGCACAAGGTCGATGCACTCTTGGCGCACGAATCACAGTTCGAGACCACCCACGACATCGCCGACGCCGGTGACGACACGCAGCGAGCCCGTTTCGCCGACTGGGTGGAACATCACCTCTCCGAGGGCGGCGCCGTGGCCGGGGTGCGGCATGCGGAGCTGTTCAAGCTCATCGACGATCTCTGAGGCCGGACGCGCCGATGGCGGGGCCGGAGCCCCGCCATCGAGGTCGAGCCGGTGAACGACTCGGATCAACCGATCCGAGTTCAGCCGTTCAGGGTGTCCTTCACGGCCTTGGCGGCGCTGAACTTCATCGCACGCGAGGCCTTGATCTGCATCGTCTCGCCCGTCTGCGGGTTGCGGCCCTCGCGGGCGGCGCGATCGGAGTGCGAGAAGGAACCGAATCCCGGCCAGGTGACCTTGTCGCCGTCCTTGACCGCACCGGTCACGACGGACGCAAAGGCATCGATCACCTTCTCGGCGTCGGCCTTCGTGACGCCGGCCGCCTCTGCGACGGCGCTGACGGTGTCTGACTTCGACATTGGCATGGCTCTACCTCCCTCAGTGGTGGGCCGCAACACGACCCAGAGCGGCGACATCTGAACGTTCGCAGGCCAACGGGTCAAGCATCTCCATCCGAGCGGTGGTCATCGACCACCCAGAGTGGGAACTGACATGTGCCGCCTTTGACTGCTACATGTATGTGACATGTATGTAGCTGCGAGCGACGGATCGACCGACACGCTGGTCCCGCTGATCGCCTCGAGCGTCGGTCCGACAGAGACGGCGCTGGTTGTGCTGGCAGCGGTGCTGACGTCGGCGATGTCGGCGATCGCCGGGTTCGGCGGCGGGATGGTGTTGCTGCTGGTGATGCTGTTCGTGCTCGACCCCGTGGTGGCCGTCGCCGTGCACGGAGCCGTCCAGCTCCCGTCCAACGCATCGAGAACGTGGCGACACCGACGATGGGTCGACCGCCGAATCGTTGCCGCTCACTGCGTCCTCCTGCTGCCCGGCGGGGTCCTGGGTCGTGCGATCGCCGACCGCCTGTCGCGTGAGGTCGGTCGTGCCGTGATCGGCGTGTTCGCACTGGTGTCGACCTGGAAGCCGCAGTGGCTGGGGCCGCGCCTGGCGGGGCGGCCGAGCACACGCAGCTTCGTCGTCGTCGGGGCGGTGCAGGGCGTCGCCAACATCCCGATCGGCGCCACCGGTCCGGCGGTCGCCCCGTTCTTCAAGGCGGCCTGCCCTGAACGCCAGGTGATGATCGGCACGTTCGCCGCGGCACAGACGCTGGGCCACGCAGCCAAGCTCGCCGTCATCGGCCTCGGCAGTGTCGGGGACCACTGGCTGCTGGTCGCCACGGCCGGTGCCGCGACCGTGGCCGGCACGATGCTCGGTTCACGCGTGCTCGACAGGATGAGCAACGAGCTGTTCGACCGGGTCTTTCGATGGACCCTGACCGTGATGGGTCTCCAGCTCGTCGTCCGGGCGCTCTGGTGAGCTCAGACGAGGTGGGTCGGCAACAGTCCGAGGTGGTCGAGGCGAAGTGCACCGTCGGGCAACGGCCGCAGTTCGAGGTCCCAGTCGTGCCCTGAGGAGATGTGCACCGCGTGTCCGCCGATGGCGAGCACGGGCTCGATGTCCGAGGGCACCGAGTTGCCGATCATCAACACCGAGGACGGGTCAACTCCCCACGCGACGAAACGGTCGGCGTAGGTCACAGGATCCTTCTCCGAGACGATGGCGATCTGATCGAAGCGATCCGCGAGCCCCGACGAGGCCAGCTTCGCCTCCTGATGGAAGAGGTCGCCCTTGGTGATCACCGCCACCGGTACGTGGGCGGCGACGTGATCGAGTGCCTCGGTGACGCCGGGCAACAGTTCGATCGGGTGGGTCATGAGCGACCGGACGAGGCCGAGCAGGGTTCGGATCTCGTCGCCGGTGACGGCGCCGTCGGAGACCTCGACGGCAGTCTCCATGAGCGACAGCCCGTACCCCTTCACCCCGTAGCCGTACACGGCGAGGTTGCGACGCTCCGCAGCCCTGAGGCGTTCGTGAAGGTGCTCGGGGTCCGCGTGGCGCGACAGCACCTCCTCGGCGGTGGCTGCCACCTGCTGGAAGAATCGCTCGTGATGCCACAACGTGTCGTCGGCGTCGAAGGCGACGAGCGACAGGTCCGACAACCTCGGCCAGGCAGCGCTCACTTCACACGGGCCCGGGCGGGCCGGTCGTCGCCGAAGACCACACCGCACCGGACCTCGAGCGCCGCGGTGCTGTCGGCGAGTTCGTCGGCGGTCCAGACGGGGACGTAGCCAGACGTCCACGACCTCGCCGGTGGCCCGCATCCACGCGAGCACTGCGTCGACCCACCGTTCGTCCAGCAGCGCCCGGCGGGTGTCCTCGCAGGCTTCACGCGTCGCGAACGCCGTCGGCGGTGTCGCCGCGACGAGCTCGAGCGCCAGCACGCGTGCCATCACCGTGGCGTTCTCAGCCAGGAAGACGCGCGGCTCGTCGCCGCGCACCACGGCGTAGGCGCCCGGGCCGGGCGCCGGTCGGTCGATGCTGTCCCCGAGCGGGACGAGCTCAGCCATCGACGGCAGGCGGACGCACGGGCACGGCCTCGGCGTCGCCACCCGCGGCGACGTAGCGCCGGACCTGTTCTCGACCGTCGGACGACAACATGTCGATGGCGTCGAAGATGAGGCCCGAACGCTGCGCCTCGACGAGGGCCTTCCAACCGGCGCTGCCCTTGGGCGGCAGGTGGGTGGTGAGCAGCACGTAGTTGACCTTCGGCTGCCCGGGTTCACGCGGCAGGCACAGCGCGGCTCGCCCGAGCGCCTTCCACACCGTGTCGGTGCGGCGCAGGCCTGCGCGCCCGGAGGTGAAGCCACCGGACACGTCGAAGTACCAGCTCTGGCCGTCCTCGGTGGCGGTGTCGAAGTCGATCTCGACCGATCCCATGCGCTTCACGTCACGCCCGCGCAGCGTGAGCCCCGGCAGGTGACGCAAGAACTCGAACGCGATGTCCTTGGCCTTGCGGCCCTCGCGCACCGCACGTGCGTGCGGATCCTCGTCGGGATCAGCCGGCTCGGGCACCGCGGGTAGGCGCAGCTGGAAGACGGACTCGCCGGAGTCGTCGAGACGGATGCGCTCTCGCTCGACCCGAGCGGTGGCGGCCTCG
>JAHDHM010000192.1:0-437 GCA_020631315.1 Acidimicrobiales bacterium | reverse complement strand
CGACGAAGTGACGGCCGCGCCGCATGGCAGCGACCGCAGTTGTCCCCGACCCCATGTACGGGTCGAGCACCAGATCGTCCCGGTAGGTGTAGAGGTCGATGAGTCGCTGCGGCAGCTCGATGGGGAACGGAGCCGGATGCCCGACACGAGTTGCCGACTCGGGCTGGATGGTCCACAGGTCGGTCGTGAACTCGGTGAAGTCCTCACTGAACAGCGACGACTCCGACGGCAGCTTGCGTCGAGCGACCGCGCGATCGAACCGGCCCTTGCTCGCGACGATCACCCGCTCGGTGACATCGCGCAGCACCGGGTTCGCCGGGCTCTGGAACGACCCCCACGCACACGAGCCACCGAGACGGTCGCCCTTGAGCCAGATGATCTCGCCTCGGAGCAGGAGCCCGAGGCGCTGCAGGATGTCGATGACGTCGGCCGAGAGC
>JAHDHM010000191.1 GCA_020631315.1 Acidimicrobiales bacterium | reverse complement strand
GTTCTTCTTGGCAGTGTTCTTTTGGGCCATGTGATCGGACCTCAGCCGAGTTCGACGACCCAGCCGAGGCCCAGGTCGTTCAGGATTCCGGACAGCTCGCTGGTCAGCCACACGAGCCGGTTGAACATCAGAAGGACGCCGAAGGCGCCGAGCAGGATCGCCGAGCCGAGGACGATCTGCGTGAAGTGCTGCTTGACCCACCCGAACGCGCCCGTCAGCTTTCCGAACGCCAGACCGGTGGCGAGAAACGGCACACCGAGACCCATGGAGTACGCGAACAGCAGGGTCGCGCCCTGCACCGCCTGACCCGACGCAGCGGCGATGGCGAGGATCGACGCGAGCACCGGTCCGATGCACGGCGTCCACCCGAAACCGAACGCCGAGCCGGCGACGACCGGCGCGGCCCTGCCGTAGTTGCCGAGCTGCGGATGGAACCGGGCCTCTTGGTACAGCCACGGTGCCTGCACGTAGATGGAGCCGATCATGAATGCGGCCATCACGAACATCAGGCCACCCGACACCCGGGTCAACAGCGCCTGGTTGTCGAACAGGAACGTCCCGATCGAGCTCGCCGAGAGGCCGAGCAACACGAAGACGATCGTGAAGCCGCTGATGAACAGGCCGGTGTCCCGGACCACCGCGACCGTGTGTCGGCGGCTGCCCTCCTGCAACTCGGCGGCCGACAACCCCGTCACGACCGAGATGTAGCCGGGAACGATCGGCAGCACGCACGGCGACAGGAACGAGATGACCCCCGCACCGAACGCGAGGAGATACGAGAAGAGGTTGACGTCCTCGATCGTCACGGCGTCGTGAACCCGGCGACCCGGGACCGACTTCCGCGAACGTTCAGAACTGCCGGGCCCCTTGGCCAGCTGCGCCTCTCAGCCGGCGCCTCTCAGCCGGCGACGCGAGCGTGGGCGGCGGCGGCGATCGGGCTGTCGCCGAGCGACCAACCGAGCACGTCGGCCACGAGCTTGCCCATCGGCTTCGTGACCACGCCGTCGATCCGTTCGGTCTCGGGCAGCCACAGCTCACGACGTACGAACTTCGGGAGTGTGGCGACGGCAGCTGCGGCCACTGCACCGTATGCCGGCCGAATGTGCAACGGCACCGGCGGCCACATCAGGAACCGCACGGCTTCACGGGCCTGTCGGGTGCCGAGCAGCTCTGGCTGCATCCGCCGGTAGTACTTCTTGATCTCGGCGACGGACTCGGGCACGTCGACTCCGCCCATCAGACGACCCAGCTCGGCCATCTCGGCGACGTACTGATCGGCCTCGGCCTTGGTGAGCTCGGTCGATCCGTAGACCTGGACGGCGGTCAGGAAGCTGTCGATCTCGGTCGTGTGCACCCACGTCAGCAGGTGCGGATCGGACGCCGAGTAGGGCCGTCCGTCCGGGGCGATGCCCTCCACCCGCTCGTGGATCTTCTTCACCGACGCAATCGTTCGGTGGGCGGCTTCGGTCGAACCGAACGTCGTGATCCCGACGTACTGCGCCGTGCGCTGCAGGCGACCCCACGGGTCGTTCTTGTAGTCCGAGTGCCCGGCGACACCGGCCATCGCCAACGGGTGCATCGTCTGCAGCAACAGCGACCGCACACCACCGATCAGCGTCGCAGCGTCCTGACCGATCCGCCACGCGATCGAGTCGGGGCCGAAGAGCCCAGGATCACCCGCCGGCTCGCTGACGAGCGAGTGATCGACCTCGACGGGTTCAGCTCCGGGACCGCCACTCAGCAGCGACCGAATGGCCCCGCCGATGCGATCGCGCACCAGCTCGAGACCGGGAGGAGCAGGGACCGACGACGTCATGGAGCCCAGCGTACGGGCGTCTTCCTCACAGCCGTAACCCACAGACGGTCCAACTAGTCTCACCCTTCGTGGACGACATCGCGCTGCTGCACGAACTCGAACCGACCGTGGCCACGCTCATCGATCGGCACACCGCCTCGGTGAAGGAGTGGTTCCCGCACGAGTACGTCCCGTGGAGCCGAGGCCGTGACTTCGAGCCCGACGAGGAGTGGGATCCGCGGGAGTTCGACATCCCCGAAGGCGTGCGATCCTCGCTGTTCGTCAACATGCTGACCGAGGACAACCTCCCCCACTACTTCCACACCATCAAGACGATGTTCGGTGGCTCAGGACCGTGGGCCGAGTGGTCGCACCGTTGGACCGCCGAGGAGGGCCGCCACCTCATCGTGATCCGCGACTACCTGACCGTCACCCGGGCCGTCGACCCGATCGAGCTCGAGCGGGCCCGCATGGCCCAGGTCAGCCTCGGCGAGGTGCCAGCGCCGGAACACGTGATGGACTCCATCGTCTACGTGTCGATCCAGGAGATGGCCACCCGCATCGCCCACCGCAACACCGGCAAGGCACTGCCGGACCCGGTCGGTGAGAGACTGATGAAGCGGGTGGCGATGGACGAGAACTTCCACCACATCTTCTACCGGGACCTCGCCATGGCCGCGAAGGACATGGACCCGAGTGGCTTCATGATGGCCATGGAGCGTCAGCTGCTCGACTTCGAGATGCCCGGCACCGGCATCATCGGTTTCAAGGCCCATGCCGCAGCGATCGCCCGTGAAGGCATCTATGACTTCGCGATCCACTACGACAACATCATCGCCCCGCTGGTGCTGAAGCACTACGGGATCGAGCAGATGGAGGGCCTCGACGCCGAGGCCGAGCAGGCACGCGAGCGGATCATGACCTTCGTGAACCGGCTGCACAAGTACTCCGAGCGCACCAAGGCCCGAGCAGAGAAGCGCGCGGCCAAGCTCGCCGAGACCGGCGCTGCGTGAGGGACTGTTCCCTCGCAGCGGCTAGAAGCCCATCTTGGCGCGGGCGTCGTAGATCTTCTTGCAGTCCGGGCACACCGGGTACTTCTCCGGTGAGCGCGACGGCACCCACTTCTTGCCGCACAACGCCGTGCACGGCTCCCCGGTGACCATGGCCTTGGTCATGTCGGCCTTCGGCACGTAATGAGCGAAGCGATCGTGATCGCCCGGCTCGTCGAGCTGGTGATCGGTGCGCTCCTCGATGATCGTGGAGGTACCGGTCTCGAGTTCGGTCGCAGCTCGGAACGTCATGGGCGGACAGCCTAGGAGGCGGTGTGGCCCGGCGACAGCCGTGGTCAGCCTTGTCGGGTTCGTGCTGCGAGCGACCGGAACGCCATCGTGAACGTGATGGCGCCGAGGACACCGACCGCAGCGAACGCCTGACCGATCGCCGACCAGTCCCACTCGTCGGACACCAGCGACCTCAGCCCGGCGAGCAGGTACGTGACCGGGTTGTAGTCGGCCACCGTGGCGAGCCATCCCGTGAGCTGGTCCTCGGGCAGGTACGCCGTGGTCAAGAACGCGAACGGGAAGAAGATCAGGAACGCCGAGTTCACCGCGGCGGGGTTCCCCGTTCGCAACGCCACCGTGTACGGGAACCCGGTGAACGCCAGGCCCCACGCGGCGGCGAGCAGCAGGAACAGCAGGTAGCCGAGGATGCCCGTGCCGAACCGCACGCCGGCGATGAACCCGACCGCCGACACGATCGTGGCGAGGCCGAACACCAGCACGATGTCGGCCACCATCAGACCGAGCAACAAGGCGGGCCGCCGGACCGGGGTGATGAGCAGGCGGTCGAGGTAGCCCGACTCGATGTCGATGACGAGGGTGTTGGCCCTGCTGACACCGGTGACCGCGAACACGATCGCCACCGGCAGCTGGAACGCCTTGTAGTCGAGGCCGGGGATCTGCTCGGCGAAGTCCTGCAGCGAGCCGGTGTTCACGATGAAGAAGAACAACGGGATCATCAACGCCGGACCGAGGAACTCGGGCTCACGTCCGAGCGAACGCACTGCACGACGGGCGACGGTGGCCACGTCGGACAGGAACGACGAGCGCCGGGCGAGAGTCTGTGTCTCGGGAACGGTCGCGGTCACGATGCCACCTCCGTGTCGGGGGCGAGTCGGGAGCCGGTGGCGACGAGGAACACGTCGTCCAGCGTCGGTGTGCGGACCGACAGCGCACCGACACCGATGCCTGCCTCGTTGAGCTTCACGACGAGCGGCCCCACCAGCGAGGCACCGTCCTCGGCCGACACGGTGAGCGTGTCACCGTCGCGTCGGATCGATTCGGCTCCGGGGAACCCGTCGAGCGCAGCGATCGCCGAGCCGGGTGCGGCGTCGACGTCGATCATCACGAGGTCCTTGCCGACCGAACGCTTGAGGTCGGTCGGGGTGCCTTCGGCGACCATCTTCCCCTTGGCGATGATGCCGACCCGGTCGGCCAACGCGTCGGCCTCCTCGAGGTACTGCGTGGTGAGGAAGACCGTCATTCCGAGCTCGTCACGAAGGCGCTCGACCTCGGTCCACACCCTGGCCCGACTCTCGGGATCGAGACCGGTGGTCGGCTCGTCGAGGAACAGGATCTGCGGGTCGTGCAGCAGCGATGCAGCGAGGTCGAGGCGGCGCTTCATGCCGCCCGAGTAGGTCTTCACGAACTCGTCCATCGCATGGCCGATGGCGACGAACTCGATCACCCGATCCATCCGTTCGGCGAGCACCGAGCCCCGCAGCCCGTACATGCGGGCCGACAGCTCGAGGATCTCGCGGCCGGTCTGGCGCTCGTCGATGGCCGACTCCTGCAGCGCCACGCCGATACGCAACCGGACCTCGTCGGCCTGTGTCGCCACGTCGAAGCCGGCGACGCTGGCCGAACCGCCCGATGGCGCCAGCAGCGTGCACAGCGTCCGCACCGTGGTGGACTTCCCGGCGCCGTTCGGCCCGAGGAACCCGTAGATCTCGCCTGGCTGCACCGACAACGACACACCGTCGACGGCGGTGAAGTCGCCGAAGCGCCGCACCAACTGATCGGCCTCGATGGCCGCTCCTGATCCCCGCATGGCGAGCACGATACAGGGAGGGTGGGACGGCGAGCCGGGTCGAATTCCGCACGACCTACGATCGTCGAATGCTCGTCTGCGCCGGTGAGGCTCTCGTCGACCTCGTGCCCGATCCGAGACCCGGTGGTGGTCCGATGAACACGGCCGTCGCCGCTGCCCGGCTCGGCGTGCCGACTGCGTTCCTCGGCAGGGTGTCGACCGATCACCACGGTGAGACGATCTGGTCACACCTGGTCGACTCAGGCGTGGACCTCCGGCTGACCGAACGCGGCGACGAGCCCACGTGCCGAGCCGAGGTCGTCGGCGACCCGCCCGTGTTCCACTTCCACGGAGACGGCACCGCCGACGTCATGTTGTCGGCAGCGGCCGTCGCGCCCGATCGGCTCGGCCTGCTCGGCCCCGGACCCCATCTGCTCCACGGCGGCACGCTCAGCCTGTTCCGCCAGCCGGCGGCCGAGCTGTACGCCGAGCTCGCCGTCGGATGGGACGGGATGGTGTCGCTGGACCCGAACGCCCGCCCTCAGATCGTCGGCGACGACGGCCGCGCTGCGTGGCGAGCACTGTTCGATCGTTGGATGACCAACGTCGCGCTGCTCCGGATGTCGGACGCCGACGCGGCCTGGATCCACGCCGACGAGGCCGCATCCGACGCCGAAGCTGTCGACGTCGCTGTGCGGGCGGGCCTCGACGCCGGCGCCGCGGCAGTCGTCATCACGGAGTCGACCGGCGCCACCGTGCACACGGCCGCAGGTTCGACCCACGCCACGTCGCAGCGGGTCGAGGTGGTCGACACCGTCGGGGCCGGCGACTCGTTCTGCGGCGGCATGCTCGCGTGGCTGCACGACGCCGGCATCGCCACGAAGCACGCGCTCGCCGAACTCGACCTCGACACCTGGCGCGACGTGCTCGACACCGCCGGCCGCGTCGCCGCGGTCACGGTGCAACGTGTCGGCGCCGATCCGCCGGGACGCGACGACGTCGTCGGCGCTGCCTGGCCGAACTGAGCGCCCACTCGCGCGTCAGCGCGAGCGGCCCACCACGTGGGGCAGTCCGAGGCGGACGTCGACGGCATCGCTGGCCAGCACGTGTGGTTCGCCCTGTGGGGCGGAGAAACCGGCTGCCTCGACGAGCTGATCGTCCACCTCGATCGCAGTGCCCCGCCGAAGCGGCCAGGGCGGATGGTCGACCTTCGCCTTCGTGATGCGGCCGAGGCGCCGTTCGTACAGCGACCAACGACCGGTCAGGAAGTTCTCGAGCGGCGACGGCTCGTCGACTGCCTCACCGACCTCGACGTCGACGACGCTCACTCGTCCCTTGTGCGGCCAGCGCCGCGTCGCCTCGTAGCGCCAGCGCGATCCCGGCGCCGTCGGCTCGGCGTCCATCGACATCGACGACCACGTGTAGGGCACGCCCCAGATGCCGCGGGCTGTCGCGACGACGTGCGGCCGGTTCACGTCCAGCGAGAAGAAGTAGACGCCGTTGCCACCGTCCGGGCCCTTCACATAGGTCCGTACGTTCGTCTCGGGGAACACTGTCAGATACGGCAGTGGCGGGAACGGCCACAGCCCGACACGCATCTCGAACGGCACGAGGGCAACCCACGCAGAGCCATCCGCCACGTCGACCGTGAGCCCGTCGGGCAACAGCGCCTGCACCTCGTCGGGGTCGTAGCGCCAGTGCAGGAACGCCAGCCGACGCCACGTGTTGGTCAGCATCGTCCGCCCGATCGGTTCGGGACACACCGGCGGGCGGTGCGGGATCTCGTCGTTCACATGTTCGATCGTCCCACGACCCGATCCGGCGAGACGGATCAGCGTCGCGGGCAGCTCGCGGCACGGCGTCGTCGATGACGTCGTCGAGCGAGGGGTCGAAGCCGGTCCGACGATGCGGAGTAGCCACCAACGGCGTCTGGCTCACCGACCACGTGCCACCCGAGTACCTGAGTCGGTGAGCATCAACAGCGAGGACTAACCTGCCGCCCGGCTCGAGAGTTGGTGGGACCGATGGACAACGCAACTGTCTTCGAGATGCCGCTCGATGACCCCGTGGTGGCTGAGACGCTGGCGCCCTACACCTGCGTGGCGTTCAACGTCGATGGCGGCCGACCGCCGTTGGTCATGATCCGTACGTGGCACCAGGAAGTGGCGAACTACCAGCGCCTCGCCCGTGC